>JAEYXG010000128.1 GCA_023428585.1 Bacteroidota bacterium | reverse complement strand
CCGCAATTATGGCATTGTTGACCGTGAAAGTTCAATTAAAGTCACAATACTCGGTAATTCAAGAGGGGTATCAAGTGAGGAGGCTAACAGATGGGTTCCGTATTACAAGAAATGGGATACGGAATTGGCCTACAGGAATATCTATAATGAATTCCCACCGGTACAAATACCCTTTGATTATGATACCTATCAGGATATCGATCACCGATCATTCAGAAATTCAGTGGTCATTTTGATGAAAGCACAACACTTTATTACACCCATTGCTCCTTTTATGGATAAAAGAGTGGCTGATGTATACCATAGGTTGCCCCTCTCACTCTTGAAATCTCAAATCGCTCATACTGTAATTGCTTCTGAAGAACCTAGAAGCAATAAGGTGCAATCTACTGCCTTCCCGGTTTCCCTAAAGAATGAACGATATATCAGACCATTATTGGTGGAAATTGTAAAACTTAACAATAAATACCGGGATGTGCTTTTATCAGCTTACAAAAGAAATTACAAGCCTTATGTAAAGTCTGATACGTTTATACCCAGATCAGATTATTTCAGAGAAGTATTATCTCCAGAGAAGGAACTTGTCGTGGGAAATCCAAGAATCCTAACCAGGCTATATCATATTGATGATTATCTGCAAATGACTTTTAAAGAGGACCTGTCAGCTTACTTTAAGAAACCTACAATAGTACAAAACGAACTCAACATATCCAGTAAAGCTAAGAGTATACCGATTTTATAAAATGAGAAACAAGCAATGAAGAAATGGATCATCTGCACTGGACCTGATTGGTTTCGTCCTTCTGTAACCAGCACCAAACAAATCATGTTTCATTTTCTAAAGGATGGATATTCCGTTCTTTGGGTCAATCCTATTGCCTTTAAATCACCGGCTGTCAATTCTGATAGTAAGAAATCCATGTGGAAGAAAATAATGAATAAACTAAAAACCCATTTGAAGATCTTCAAGCATGTGGATGATAATGTGTTTGTCCTGATCCCATTTTATATTCCCTTTTTCAATTCATTTTATGATAGAATAAATACAGCACTCTTAAGGTACCAGATTAGAATGGCATCATTGCTGTTGGGGATACGTTGGAAAGACACAATACTATGGATATCAGGCAACTTTACATTATCTCCAATATTGAAGTATGCTTTCAGGAAGAAAATTTATCAGGCAGCTGATCTGATTTCAGATTTCAGAACCAATAATACTTCACTATTAAAAACCCTTAGGAACAAGGAGATATATTTGAGCAAAAATGTTGACTTCCTTTTTGCAAGCTCACCAAATATAAAGAATAAATTGGAAGAACTTTCGGGCCGGAAAGTCAATCTGCTTACACACGGAGTTGATTTCCTTCACTTTACCAAAGCACAAGAACTAAATCCCTTTATTCAGGTCATTAAAAGTAAAGGCCTGCCCATTGCAGGCTATTTCGGCACTTTATCAGATGCAAATGACAAGGAAGTGTTTCTAAAACTTGCCAACAATGGCTTCTCTGTCGTAATAATAGGAAAGGTTTTGGGAGATTACAGCACCTTGGAGGGTCAGGAAAATATATACTTCGCAGGACCAGTAGAGTTCAAAAACCTCCCTTCCTATGCCAATGGGTTTGATGTTTGCCTGCTAAATTGGGTTATGGCTGATTGGATAAGAAATTCTTTCCCTGTTAAATCACTAGAGTACCTTGCAATGGGCAAACCGGTTATTAGTTGCCGTATTCCTGTCATTGAAGAACTTTTTGGACCGTTGGTTTATTTTGCTGATAACCCCGAAGAATTTTTAAGGCAATCGCGCAAAAGCATTACTGAGGATAGTGTAGTTCTGCAACAGAAAAGAAAACTGGAGGCGTCAAAACATACATGGGACAATAAATTTGAATTTATTAAATCAGCAATTGAATGCGAGCCGGTATAGCTATAATAGATAAAATAAGGGGTACCGATATTCTCACAAAATATGACGACCTTCTCGTAAAGGGTGAATTGAATCTACTTCAAGGAAAATCCACGTCTCAAAGGATTGCCGACTTGCTCAACAATCTTAAGGAACATAATGCTTACTATAAACCGCAGCTGACAAAATTCACCAAGGCTCAAATTGACAATAACCCCCTGGAAGTATTGAACAGCCTTCCGTTGATGAACAAACAGCTCATTAATGATAATTACAAGAAGATATATTCACCCATCAAGAATCGGCCTACCCAAATGAAGAAAACCGGTGGCAGTACCGGCAGTCCATTTTATTATTATGTCGACAAGGAGCATCTTTCCTGGTTTTGGGCCTATATTTATTACTACTGGAACAGGTTCACCGGTTATGTGCCGGGTGATCCGTTTATTACCATCGCCGGCAACTCCCTCAGAACAACAAACAAGAGAATTGCCGAATCCATCTATCATAGACTGCAACACAACTATTTTATAACGGGTGATATAATCGATAAAAACATTGATATCAATTTTGCCAAAACCAATAAGGCAATCTTATTGTATGGATATCCGAGTTCAATATTGAATATGATCAAAACCAAGCCTGAACTCCTAAAGAATGTGAATCATTTAAAGGCAATTTTCACCACTTCAGAGCAATTGACGCCTCAAATTCGAAGATCAATGCAAGAGGCCTTCAATGTCCCTGTATATGATATGTATGGTGCAAATGATGGGGGAATTCTTACCTGTGAATGTCAAGAGCATAATGGATACCACATAAATGTTCACAATTGTTATGTTGAGTCATTCGAAAACGAATACGGCATGACAGAATTGCTTCTCACGAATCTAAATAGTTATGGATTTCCGCTGGTAAGGTATAGGGTTGGCGATCTTGGACGGATAAGCAATGAGCCATGTACATGTGGACTAGATACTCCAAAAGTTATAGAACTAAAAGGAAGGACCCGCGATCTTATTAAATTGCCTGGAGGGAAGAGTGTTCATGGTTCTTTTTTCAATAACGTCTTTTATAGGCATCCGGTTATTGACGGTTACAAAATCGTCCAGCAAAAGGATTTATCATTGACCTTATACCTTCACCTCCGCGAGCCCTTAAAATTTAAGGAAATAGCGCAGTCAATAACAGATGAAATTCACTTATCAATTGAAAATCTGGTTATCCATACTGAGCTGATGACGGAAATGAACCCAACCAACGAAAAATTTAAACTCATTGAAAGCCATGCCATTTAAGATTATCAGCGTAGGAGACTATATGACCGGTGAAAATGTTCATCATTTCGGAAGAGGTATTTCAAGTAAATTCAAGAATAACTACCGAAGGCTGATATCTGATAAAGTTGTTGAAATGTTATCCGATGGAGATCTGTTGTTCTTGAATTTTGAATCAGCACTTACCCATCGTGATATATTATCCGGCCTGCCTATCGATAAGGCTGTTTATCGGGCCCCACTTGAAACATTAGACCTTTTAAAAAGCCTTGATATCCCAGTTGTTGCCAATATTGCCAATAATCATTTTGCTCAACACGGTCCACGGGTTACTGAATATACAATTCAGCAGCTCGAACAACAAGGCATTATTGTGATAGGCAAAAACAGCAAACCGGTAAAGTTCTCTAAAAGTGGCATGGATTTTCAGATCTGGGGGGTAAGTCTGGTGAAGGATAAATCCATCTATAGTTCCTATTTTAAAAGCAATTATGAAGATTTGCTTAATGATATGGAGATCATCGAAAAGGAAGAGAATGAGATCAGAATCATCAGTATCCATTGGGGCAAAGAATACTCAACCATTGAAAATGCCAAGCAGAGGGGACTTGCAGAGAAATTATCAGAACTGGGTTTCGATATTATTTTAGGTCATCATCCACATACTATCCAACCGGTAAGCAAAATAGGAAGTACCTGGGTGTTTTACAGCCAGGGCAATTTCCTCTTTGATCAGAATTTCTCGGCTCTTACACAGAAAGGCCTGGTGGCAAAGATCACTCTACCGGATAATAAGGTTGAGCTATTCATTTCCCAACAAAAGAACTTTATGGTTGTTGATCTAATTAAAGTTTCCATTGAGGAGCTTCTTGATTTCTGTCGTTCAAATTTCTCCATGCGTCAGCCATTTCTCATGAGAATCAAAATGAAATTGGAACTCCTAACGCATTTTTATGAACTTAACATACCAATAGTGAAAACTTTCGGCAGTCGTCTTCTAAAGTTAAATAAAGCTAACTAAATACTATTTATAAACCATTCAATTACATGAAAATACTGGCAGTTGCTTCTGAGGGTGGTCATTGGATTCAATTGTTACGACTTAAAAGCGCATTCAGCGATTCAGAATTGGTTGTTATTTCAACCCACAAGCCTTCCAATTCCACAAATGCATTGTTTCGATACTATTCAGTAACAGATGCAAACAGATGGGATAAAATGAAACTTTTCAAAATGGCCAACCAAATCAATTCTATAATTTCCAAGGAGAAACCTGATTATATTATTTCAACCGGTGCAGCTCCGGGCTTGGCAGCAATACTATTTGGAAAGCTTAGAGGGTGCAAGACGATATGGATAGATAGCATAGCAAATGTTGAAAGGCTCTCCTTGAGTGGGCGTTTAATTAAACCTTTTACTGACCTGCATCTCACCCAATGGCCTCACTTGGCCAAAGGCCGAACATTATATAGAGGAAACGTAATCACATGATTTTTGTAGTAGTAGGTACACAGGAACCTTTTAACCGACTTATCAAGTTAATGGATAAATGGTCAGCTATGGCAGGATACCATGATATCCTTGCCCAGATAGCAGCATCTGATTATAAACCAAGGAACTTTCAATGGTTTGATTATATGCCTATTGATGAGTTCAATGAAAAATTCAAGGCAGCGGAATTTATTGTGAGTCACGCCGGTATGGGTACAATCATATCAGCATTGCAGTACAGTAAACCAATAATTGTCATGCCACGTCTGGCCAAATATCAGGAACATAGAAATGATCACCAATTGGCTACAGCCAAGAGCTTTGCACAAGCCGGATACGTAAAATCAGTATACGATGAAGTTGAGCTTTTCAATGCATTGAACAATCGCCAAACTATTCAACCTGTCCCTCCAATAAGTGACAAGGCATCTGATGAACTGATCGGAACTATAAGAAACTTCCTTGCAAAAAACATTATTTGAATTTATTAACAATAGTTGGGAAATGGTGTTACTCTATAAACCAGTAAAACCTATTATTAACTATTTAATTCATCTACCATTATCGAACCATGACACGTGAACGGGAAAAGCAGGCGGGCCGGATTTTTGGAATTATCATTTCAATCATGTCAGTGCTCATTTTCATCGGATCGTTTCATTTAACAGGGTATTTTCTTAAAGGTTATCTAATATATCACAGTGAATATCTGATTATTGCACTGCTAATCATCCCGCTTTGGTATATCGGTATCAATCAATCAAATCTAACCAAATTCTACCGTTCCCGACTGAGTTTTACCATTGTCATGGAAACAGGATTATTTGTGATTACCGGTAGTGGCTTCCTTACACTTTTTCAGGTGGGACTTAACCTTGGTAATATCAACAACTATGTAATAATTTGCTTCGCGGTTCTTGACTTCTTGGCAATCAATACCTTGTTGTTGCTAACATCAAGATACTACAAAAAACTGGCTGTGAAAGGACTTAACGTTCAGAATATAATTCTCATAGCTGATTCAAATTGCGTTGACTTCATTGAGAAACTGGAACAGCATAAAGAGTGGGGCTATAACATACATACTATTTTAACCGATAGTGGAATCATTGAAGAAATCTTTGGCACCAGGTATAAGGTAATTAGTGGTGTTGACAGTTTGCCTCATTTATTACGACAAGACATCATTGATGAAGTACTATACTGCAGTAGCAATATAAATCACGAGGAAATAAAAAATCTAATTTATACGTGTGAGGAAATAGGTGTCATTTTCAGATTACAGTCTTCCTTTGTTCACATGCCTTCCACCAGAACTCACCTAACCTATTATGATGGGATACCATTCCTCACCTTTACGAATACGCCTGCAAATCAGTTTTCACACCATTGGAAATTTGTTGTCGATATACTGGCATCATTTTTTATTTTACTTATCTGGGCACCGGTAATTGTAGTTATCGCCATTGTTATCAAAACCTCTTCCAAAGGTCCGGTAATATTCAAACAGAAGCGTGTTGGCCTTAGAGGTAGAATCTTTGAGATCTACAAGTTCCGAACCATGGTCAATGATGCTGAAAAACAGAGGGCTTTTCTTGAAATGCAGAATGAAATGGATGGGCCGGCATTCAAAATGAAGAATGATCCGCGAATAACTAAAGTGGGTGGGATACTCAGAAAGACGGGATTAGATGAAATTCCTCAGTTTTTCAATGTGTTGAATGGTGATATGTCCTTGGTAGGACCAAGGCCCCCCCTACCAAGTGAAGTCAGCAAATATGAACGCTGGCAGTTGCGCCGGCTTTCAATGCGGCCCGGTATAACCTGTATCTGGCAGATAGCTCCCAACAGAAACAATATAAACTTCAATGAATGGATGAAACTTGACCTGCAGTATATAGATTCCTGGTCGCTCAAACTCGATATGATTCTGTTGATCAAAACTGTTCAAACAGTAATTAGAGGCAGTGGTCAGTAATATGATTCTTTGCTTGATAAACATCGTGTTGCTGAACATTATGAAAGAAATCACGTTTGATTTCTCAAACGGATTGACCATAAAAACAATACAACGAAATTCACAAACGTCATCAGGGATACCATGATCAACAGATTGAATGCAAAAGTTATTCTTACTCTTTTAACCACCATCCTCTTTATTGGATGTGTTCCTCAGGAAAAGTTGAAATATGTACAGGATGAAACAACAGAGTACATAAAATCATCGTACACCCACAATAGACCTATAAAACGAATTCAACCATTTGACAATCTCTACATTAAGGTACTAAGTATTGAAGCGGAAACAGCCAGGATCTTCAGCAATGAAACTGTTATGAATGGCCCCGGCTTTGATATAAACCTCATTAGTTATACCGTAAACGAAAAAGGTTTAATTGATTTCCCGTTTGTTGGCGACATTGATGTCAATAACCTTACCCTAAAGGAAGCTAAAGAGAAAGTTGAAAAGGAACTTAGCCAATACCTGAGCAATACATCAATCACTATCAAGTTTGTGAATTCGAACATCACAGTCTTAGGTGAAGTACGGGTACAGGGTGAATTCCCATATTTTAAGGACCAGATAAACATTTTCCAGGCTATTGGCTTTGCTGGTGGCATGACTGATTATGGCGACAAAAGCAACATAACCCTCATTCGGGAAGATGAAAGCTCAATTAAATACCATAGCATTGATTTAACTGATAAGAGTGTCATTGAGACTGAATATTTCTACCTTCATCCTAATGACATTGTTATTGTTGAACCAATAAAAACCAAGTTCAGGAATCTGCGAACTTTTACATATTCTACTCTTTTGGCAACCGCCACAACGCTTGTAACAATATTGTACTTCTTTAAATAATGAACAAAATCAAATCATCAGAAATACTTGCGCAGAAAACGGATTATAAAGAGCTGTTCTACAAATTATATCAGCATAAAAGATGGTTCATCGTATCTTTTATCATTCTGATTGCAGTGGCATTTCTCTTTAACAAGTTCACGGCCAATGTTTATAAAAACCAAACCACCCTTCTCCTTCAGGATCAGGAGAAAAACAAGTTTCTGACAGGTGATAATATAATGCAGGGTTTCGGATTGTTCGCCGGCAATCAGAATATTGAAAATGAGATAGGTATACTGCAATCATTTACTCTGATAAATGATGCCATTATTCAACTTAACCTGGAAGCATCCTTTTACCAGGAAAAATATTTGATAGGGAATGCCCTCGACATTAACTTTCTAAAAAGTGATGAGGAGATATACAGAGAAACCCCAATTAGAATAAGTATCGACAAAACATCCTTGCAACCAATTGATCTACCCTTTCATTTTCGCATTATTGATGATAAAAAGATAAAGATTGAAGCTTTTGGCACCGATGTTCCAATATACTCATACATTGAAGACGATGTTATGCTTATTGCCGATACAGTATCTATAAATGGGGTCTACAACTTTGAAGATGAAATCAAAGGAAAGAATTTTAGCTTCAAGATTCATCTCAAATCCAACGACATCAATTCATGGCGCAATAAGAAAACCTATTTCCTATTCCAGAACCTGAACCTGTTGACACTGGAATATCAATCACTCATCTCGGCAGTAAATACTTCAAAGACATCATCCCTAGTGGTAATCAGCATGAAAGGAGATAATAAATACAAGATATCTGATTTCCTCAATACACTTTCAAATGCTTATCTGGACAGGAATCTTGAAAAGAAAAACCGTATTGCAATCAACACCGTCAAATTTATTGATAGCCAGATTAGCGAAGTTTCCGATTCTTTATCCATTGCTGAAAGCAAGTTGCAAAACTTTAGAACTACGAATCAGGTAATGGATATTAGTTTTCAGGGACAGAAGTCATTCGAAAAGATGGGTGAATTGGAATCCCAAAGGGCATTACTGTTGATGCAACAGAAATATTATGACTATATCAGGGATTACTTTGATAAAAACAGTGACATGTCCGATCTGATTGCCCCATCTTCCATGGGGGTGCAGGACCCACTCTTAAATCAATTAATTCTCGATTTAATTGCCCTTAATACAGAGCGAATAAATCTACTCAATAGAGGGAATACCAAAAACCTATTCCTGAATAATATAGAGATTCAAATCAATAATTTAAAGAAGACTATAAAAGAGAATATCAGTAATAATGCAGCAACCACTCTAATTGCCATTCAGGATATAAATAACAGGGTGGCAAGAATAAGCTCTCAAATGTCCCGGCTGCCATCAACTGAGCGACAATTATTCGGGATAGAAAGGAAGTTTAAACTCAATGATGCCATTTACACTTTTCTTTTGCAAAAGAGATCAGAAGCGCAAATCGCCAGGGCTTCAAATGCCCCTGATTATGAGGTGATAGATCCTGCCAGACACATAACGTCTTCCGTTATTTATCCCAAGCGCAGCCTGAATTTGATTATTGCCGGTATTGGTGGAATCCTAATCCCCTTTATTATAATTATGATCAGTGAATTCCTGAATATGAAGATAAGTAGTAAAAAGGAACTTGAATCAATATCCGATCTTCCTATTATAGGTCACGTATTTCATAATGATAGCAAGAACAAGATTGTAATTACTGAATCATCCAATTCTCCTATTTCAGAATCTTTCAGGAGCATTCGCACAAATCTGCAATTTTATTCAAAAGGGAAAAGCAAGCAAGTAATACTTATCACTTCGTCATATAGTGGTGAAGGGAAATCGTTCATTGCCCAAAACCTTGCGTCTGTATTTGCTCTATTTGGGAAAAAAACATTGCTAATTGGCTTTGATATGCGCAGGCCCAAGATGTACCAGGATTTGAATTTGTCAAATGCAACAGGCATGAGCAATGCCCTGATTAATCAGGCATCCGTGGCTGAGATCATTCAACAGACACAGATCGAAAACCTTGACTATATTTCTGCAGGGCCTATTCCTCCCAATCCTTTGGAATTGATTGCCTCACAGAATACTGATTTGGTATTTGATGAACTCAAGGAGCTTTATGACTTTATTATCATTGACTCCCCTCCTGTTGGAATTGTATCCGATGCTTACTTGCTTACCAAACATTCAGATGTTACTCTATATGTTGTGAGACAAGGCTATACACATAAAGAAGCATTTAAAAACAATATCAACCACTTAAGGGAGAAGAAGATCCCAAATGTTAGTTTCGTCTTGAACGATGTTAAGGCAAAGGGGCTGTCGTACGATTATGGTTACGAGTATACATACTATTCCAACAATGGAAAACCCTTGCCCGGGCTATTTAAAAAGAAGAAATCAACCGGCAAAACTTACTCAAGCTAAACAGTATCATAAAGTCTCTCCTCCAGAGGCTTTTTTTTTGACATTTCGACTACTATTCCTCACTAATTCACGTAGAATTTTTCCCCGTTTCGGGGTGCTTTTCTTGCTGCTTCCCCCTCAATGTTATTTAAAAGCATTCTATTTTAAGGAATGGAAATTTCTTGTTAAATAGCTGAAAGCCTTAACAATAGAAGATTACAGTCAGATGTGCTCCATTGAGTTTCCTTTCTTTTAATATTTCTGTAGTAGGTGGCACTATTTTTCATCCATCCGGATAGAAAACAGTATGTAAAACCAAATACTACATAAAATGAATGAAAATCATTTTGAAACAACAAAGCCTAACTTCAAAGCAAATGCAAGATTTATCTTTTTAACTCTTCTACTCGTTTTAGTATACTCAACGATGCTTTTTAGTGCTACCATTTATATCGACCCCACTAACACAGCTTCAAATCAGAATGGATCCATAACAAATCCATACAATGCATGGAGTAAAGTAACTTTTACCAATGGTGACACCTATCTTCAGAAGAGAGGTACAACATATACAACAAACAGCACTATCTCAATCTCCAACAAATCAAATATAACACTTGGATCTTATGGAACCGGACCTGATGCCAAAATGGTTGCATCAGGCACCGGCTATTACTTCATAAACATTACGAGTTCTTCAAATGTCATAGTAGCTGATCTTGAAATCACTTCCAGTGGTTCATGGAAATCGGGAGTTATTATCCAAGGAGCTAACAGCGCAAATAATTTGGTCGACAACTGTTTGATACACAATGTTGAATGGGGCGTTCGAATTCTTACAACATCAGCGGGTAATAAAGTAATGAATTCCACTATTCATAATATTGGCGACGACGGTATTTACGTCAAGGATGCCAGCTCCATTGAAATTGGCTTCTGCAATATATATGATGTTAACAAGAAATTCCTTATAAATCCTGATCAGAGCTACTCTGCCGGTGATGGCATACAATTAGCTTCAACAAATAATCTCTATTTTAATATCCATGACAATATCATTGATCATTCTTCAATGGGTAACAAGTTCTGTATCATCGCATGGGGAGGCAATTTCTCGGGCATCATTGAAAACAACACCCTAATTGGGACTCCAAGTACCAGCGGAATCTATATTTCACCAACTACCAATACCGTAACAGTAAGATATAACACGATCAAGAATAGCAATTATGGTATTTATTCCTATGCAAGTGTATTGGATGCCTATTACAATATCTTCTCCGGTAATAGATCCGGTATAAATATCTTGCCGAGCTATTCCCTCAATGCAAGGAATAATGTATTCTATAACAATACAAACACCGGAGTATCTGCCACTTCCAATACCAGCGTTACACTAAAGAACAATATATTCCATATTAGCTCAGGAGCAAAAGCCATTAACGCACAAGGAACCATCTCCTCAAACAACAACATATTTAATCAGGAGCAATCAGGATTTATTAATGGCAACAGTACACTAAGTGCATGGAAAAATTCATCAGGCAACGATGCAGCCTCTTTGGTTGGAAATCCTAATTTTTCCAGCCCAACAAGTGGCGATTTCCATCTTCAGTCAAATTCAATAGCCATCAATAAAGGTGCAAATGTAAACCTTAGCCGCGACTTCTTTGGCGGGTCAGTTCCTCAATCAGGTGCACCCGATGCAGGTATTCACGAAGTAATTGGTGGTCAAGGCTCTGGAAATAATGCTCCTGTTATTGGCAACCAAGCTTTCTCTGTAGCGCAAAGTACTGCGGTTGGCTCCATCGTTGGTACAGTTTCAGCTTCTGATCCTGATGCCGGTCAAACGCTCACATACTCTATCATCTCAGGTAATTCCAATAATGCATTTGCCATTAATTCTTCCAGCGGTATAATCACAGTTGCCCAAACACTGCCTCTGCAGAATTTCAACCTGACAGTTAAGGTAACCGACAATGGAACACCAACCTTATCATCGCAAGCTACTGTAACTATAACTGTTACAAACAACACCGGAAACCAGGCCCCAGTTATCAATAACCAGTCATTTACTGCTTCACAGGGACTAGCCATAGGTGCACTTGTAGGTAAAGTGGTTGCATCTGATCCTAATCAGGGACAAACATTAACTTTTGCAATTGTTTCAGGAAACACAAATTCAGTGTTTGCAATCAACTCTTCCACGGGCAATATTACTGTTGCTAAAACCCTACCATTACAAACCTTTAATCTTACTGTAAGAGTAACTGACAATGGCAGTCCGGTAATGAACTCTCAGGCTGTTGTAACTATCCAGGCAACTACAGCTTCAGGCAATCAACCACCATACCTGCCGCCTAGTACATTCTCGGTAGTGCAATTTGCCCCTAATGGAACGTTCGTTGGCAAACTTAAAGGTAGTGACCCCAATTCCGGACAAACACTAAAATACACCATTGTTTCAGGTAATACAAATAATGCATTCACACTCAACCTGACAAATGGTGCACTTAATGTGAAGAATAGTGCTGCCTTGAATATGAATACTAATCCGAGGTTCCTGTTAAAAGTCAAAGTCACTGATAATGGACAGCCCAATATGTCATTCACACAAACCATCACGGTTAATGTTGTAAGATCAAAGACGGGTGATGACGTTACCCTTGGTGACGATGAAATTCTGGTGGAAGAGCCAAAAGAGATGCTGGTTTATCCGAATCCATCCATTGATGGCAAGTTCTCGGTTTCATTCGGTAAAACCTACGAGAATGTCAAACTCGAAGTATTTGATCTCTCAGGCAGATTGGTAAAAACCTTAACTGTAGTACAGGATTCCAAGGGAACCATGGACCTGAGCACCAATCCTAGTGGAGCCTATCTTATTAGATTGGATACCGGCACCGAAACCAAAACATTAAAAGCAATCAAGAACTGATAATTGCAATCAAACCCCAAGGAATGGCATTCAAGACTGCCATTCCTCGGGGCTTGATTACTTCTAACCTAATTTGAGATAAAACAGAAAGATCAGATTTTAAGCAAACTTAACTCATTGAAATATTGGATATAATGATTGTAGAATTGATTTCCTATTAACCCTAACAACCAAACCACAATATGAAAAATATGTATTCACTTCAAAGCACAAAGAAATTACTGACCTTACCATTTACCTTACTTCTACTGCTGGTTTTTACAGCTTTTACCTATGGTCAGACTACAGTTTACATTGATCCCAGTTATACTGGCAGCACACAGAACGGAACATTACAGAATCCCTATAAATCGTGGAGCTCAATAACCTGGACAAATGGAACAACTTACCTTCAAAAGGCCAGTACTACTTATAATACCTCAGGCAGTTTAATAATTACGAGTAAGAATAATATTACACTGGGTGCCTATGGAACAGGCGACAAACCTCAAATAATCAGCTCCGGCGGAAATTCTTCAAAAGTAATAGATATAACTAGCTGCTATAATATGGTAATCACCGGACTTGAAGTAGCATCAACCACCGGACAGGTAACAGCGGCTGTAATAATTGATGGAACAGGTTCTTCAAATAACCTTATTGACGATTGCATCCTGCGTGATGTTCAATGGGGAATCAGAATATTGACAACATCTGCCGGTAACAGAATATTGAACTGTGAGGTTTACAACACGCAGGATGATGGTATTTACATTAAGGATACCCCCGATATTGAAATCGGTTATTGTAATGTCTACAATGTCAACCTTAAGTATTTTGTAAATCCTGACCAAAGCTACTCCCCGGGCGATAATATTCAGATTGCTTCCACCAATAGCCATAACTTTTATGTACACCATAACACATTAGACCACAGCACAACAGGTAATAAATTCTGTTTTATAGCATGGGGCAATAACTATTCAGGTATTCTTGAGAATAATACCATGATCGGCAACCCGAATCAGACTACAAGCTGCGTCTACTTATCACCAACCACAAGCTCAGTAACAGTGAGATATAATACTTTTAAGGATGGCAACTATGGCATTTATGCCTATGTTACCAACTTCAACGCTTACTATAACGATTTTATCCATAATCGCACAGCAATCTGTGTTTTAAATAATTACCATATGCTGGCTGAGAATAATGTGTTTTATGATAATGTAAACACATGCATTTCAGGACTTCCGGGTTCAAATGTCATCTCGAAAAATAATATTTTCCATATCTCCGGCAATACGAAGGCCTATTCAACCTATGGTTCTTTAACATCCAACTACAATACTTTCAACACACAATACTCCGGTTTCATTAATGGTTATGGAACATTGTCAGCATGGCGTTCAGCTTCAGGACAGGATCAGAATTCAATGGTAGCCAATCCTATGTTTTCCAATCCATCAGCCCATGATTTTACTCTACAACAGAATTCACCGTGTATTAATGCCGGTTTGATGTGTGGGTATAATCAGGATCACTTCGGCAATGCAGTTCCGCATGGAAATTCATCCGATATAGGGTTTCATGAATATGCTTCAACCAACAATAACCAGGCTCCTGTCATTTCAAACCAATCATTCTCTGTTACTGAAAATAGCTCATCAGGAACAATTGTTGGCCAGGTCATTGCGTCTGATCCTGATGCCGGACAAACGCTAACCTACTCAATCACTTCAGGTAATACCAATACTACCTTTAGTATTAATCCAACAACTGGTGCAATAACCGTAGCAAATAATGAAATACTGAATTTTGAAAGCAATCCAACTTTCAACCTGCAAATTACCGTTCAGGATAACCTGAATGCATCATCTTCAGCTACCATTACCATCAACTTACAGGATGTGAATGAGAACCCTGTGATTGATGACCAGGGATTTGAAATCAATGAGAATCTTTCCAATGGCAGCGTAGTGGGAACTGTAATTGCATCTGATCCTGATCAGGGACAACAACTTACCTATTCCATCACTTCCGGCAATACCGGAAATACTTTCACCATAAATCCCTCAACAGGTTCTTTATCTGTTGCAAATAACCAACAGCTTAATTTTGAGAGCAATACTTCATTTAACCTTAACGTGCTTGTTCAGGACAATGGTGCAGGAACCCTTAGCGATAATGGCTTAGTACATATTCAGTTAAATGATATAAATGAGCCACCCATCACTTCCAACCACTCCTTTTCTCTTCCCATAACTACTCCAAATGGAACATTTGTGGGTGAAGTAACAGCAACTGATCCTGATAACAACCAAACCATTACTTATAGCATAACATCAGGTAATCAGTATAATACCTTCGCAATTGGCAGCTCAAATGGAGAAATAACAGTCGTTAACGCCAGTGGGCTTGTCAGTGCCGGCAATCCCTTTATTCTCAATGTTCAGGTCACCGATAATGGGTCGCCCCAATTATCAGCCAATAGCCAGGTCACTATCAACATAACTGAATATATCAATTCAGCCCCTGTCATTAGTCCACAATCCTTTGCTGTAGGAGAAAACTCCGCACAGGGTACCATTATTGGGCAGGTTGTTGCATCTGATCCTGATCAGGGGCAGAACCTCACCTACTCCATTGTTTCCGGTAACAATGCCAATGCTTTTAACCTATCTGTACACGGCTTATTGACAGTCAATAATGCTGCAGCCTTGAATTTTGAGGATAATTCTTCTTTTGATCTTATGGTTATGGTAACTGATGATGGAGAACCTGCAATGTCTTCACAGGGTTTGATCACCATATCAATCACGGATGTTAATGAAATGCCGACCGTAACTCCCGGTCAAAAATTTGACGTCTTGTCAACTGCACCATATGGGTATATCGTTGGCACTGTACTGGCTGTTGATCCTGATTTGAATCAGTCACTTACCTTCCAAATCACGAATGGCAATTCTCAAAACGTATTTGCCATAAACTCATCAACCGGCGATATTACCATTGACAATACAACAATGCTGAGCAGGATGAACAATCGTATTATTCAACTTACAGTAAAAGTTACAGACAATGGAAATCCGTCATTATTTTCTTCTGAAACCGTGACAGTGAGGGTGATAAAAAAGAGGAAAAACTCCGCCTTCGCTATCGGGCCTATGGCTGAACGTGAGGTAATGGTATATCCCAACCCTTCCATTGATGGAAAGTTCACGGTTAATGCCATTACAGTAGAGGAAAGCATAACAACAATCAGAGTAAGTGATATGAGTGGAAATTTCCTGTATTCTGACCAAACAATGTCGTTAAGTCAGTATGAACTGAACTTAAGCCATCTGCCAAAGGGAATGTATATAATGCAGATCATTCAGGGCAGTGAGAGTAAAGTGAAAAAACTGATAATCCAATAAAAATAATTCAATAAAAAAAAAGAGCCCCGCATTTTGGGGCTCTTTCTTTTTATCTTTCCTTATCTGTCAGATAGATTTTATATAATTCTTTTATTCCATCAGTTAATGTCATTCTTGGTTTCCAACCCAAGTTTGCAAGTTTCGAAACATCAAGGAGTTTTCGCAGTGTACCATCAGGCTTGGAAGTATCAAAAACCAGATCACCCTTAAAGCCGACAATATCCTTAATCAGGAAGGCCAGATCTTTAATGCTGATCTCTTTACCCCATCCAATGTTAACATGGCTATTTTTAATATCACCCGATGCATCATTACTCGTCAAGTCATTGAAATCCATTGTTTCCATTAAGAATACACAAGCATCAGCCATATCATCACTCCAAAGGAATTCTCGCATAGGTGTACCCGG
>JAEYXG010000091.1 GCA_023428585.1 Bacteroidota bacterium | reverse complement strand
GCATGGTGTAGGTGAAGAGGAAGTCGGCATCGGGGTCATTGTATAATGCAGCAGCAACGCTGTTGCCTGATGGGACGTTGATATAGTTCCACCAGCTTCCGGCAATACCGACACCTTCGGGCCAGTAAGCATTATCTCCGGGAACAGTGCTGAATTCGTCGGTATAATAATCATGGATTAGAATTCCATAATCGTTGGCATCATAAGCATTATAGTACATGTAGAGGATGCTCCAGCGGGAGGATGCGTTAACAGTTTCAGTCCCTGAATTGTATACGTTATAGGTAATTTGCCGGTCGAGAGGTTCCGTGGATTCCTGGTTATCGGCATCAATCAGATTCCAGGCCAATACATCCATCCCTGCAACGATATCACCTGAGCCAACCTGATTGCCGGTGAAATTGACATCCGATTTATTCTGGGCAACAAAAGCTGCCATACAAAAGCTGTTGACAAAGAAATCGTAGTCTACCCATATGGTTCCATTATTACCCCATGATTTACCCCATGAGTTAATTACCTTGAAGGCACCTTTGGCGTCATCATAACCGGCTAGGGTCATGGCATGATATGCATGCTGCATACCGGGGTTCATATAGGTATCATAGTCAATGACAGCACTGCTGTTCCATTTCATGAAACGATCACCAAGCTTTGCACCGAAAGCAATTGGGCGATTTTCGGCCAGATATGCCTTGAAATTTTCAACGGTCATTGAAGCAGCGTCATTCAAGTCTGCAATTTTACGGAAGTTGACCAGCTTGTTTTCTGATGCTTCAGCTGTCCAGTCAGTTGGGGGAGTGGTGCCACAGTTGCCTAATCCTGTGTATGGTGCTGTTGCCAGTGATGCACTGCCTCTGGTAATAAGCGCATTCATGGCTGATTCAAACTGTGTTCCATTGCAGTCACTGCCTTTCTCTGATGCTGGTATGGCAAGAAACAAGTCCTTGGGGCTGGTTTGATTTGACTGTTGACTCAGTTGACTGGCAGTCCATTGGTTGTCTATTCCGTTCAAGGCAGTCTTCAAATTATAGCCAACAGCCCATACAACACAGGTTCCATATGAGCCCTGGTCGCCTATTGGTGGGAACTTAGAACTTAAATCGACTGATGTGGGCAATGCACCGGTATTGTC
The DNA here is from genome assembly GCA_023428585.1 of Bacteroidota bacterium. Classification (GTDB taxonomy): domain Bacteria; phylum Bacteroidota; class Bacteroidia; order Bacteroidales; family Lentimicrobiaceae; genus Lentimicrobium. The sequence goes on along the minus strand of JAEYXG010000091.1, from coordinate 1,959 downwards.
ATTTATTACAATGTCCTCAGGTATGGTCTCCAACTCTTCATCCTCAACATTCCAGCTTGCCATGGCTTGTACCAGTACTTCACTCAGAACATTAAGTGCCTCCTCCTTGGTACAGCTATTTAAAAATAATCCCAAGGAAATAACAAGTGGGAGTATGAATAATGCGGGTCGTTTCATTAGTTTGATCATGATTCCAGATTTACTTATTTTTCTTTTTGATGAATAAAATTATAACCTTTTGAATATAAAGTGCTTCATTGATACTTTACTCCGATAACCTCTCCCTTTGCACCGCTTAACTCCGGAATAACACCAAAAATCGAGCCAGTAAAGTCTATTTTACCGGAGATTTCTGATTCTGTAAGGTTAACCCGGCCATCGAAGCGATTGGCATTCATCCATGAATTGTTGAATTTAGTGCTCACCATACTTGTATTCCCTTCGATTCGTGCATCCGAAAAGCGCATATCATCGCTGAAGTGTGCATAATTCATCAGGAAGTCGCCTCCTATCATCATTAATGAGAAGTCAGCCTTTCCTTCACATATCAGATCATTAAGAACCATATCTCCATTTATTTCTGTGCCTTGGAATGAAGTTCTCGCTTTCATTGAAGCCTTGAAGAAATCGGCATTGCCATCAAGCAATGATTCCTGCATGCTGAATTGTTTGGCTGCAGTTATGGAAGTAAAATAGCTGTTTCTGCCCTGCACATGTATATTGTTGAAAGATGTCCATTCATTGAAAATGGAACCGGTAAAATTCACCATTCCTTCAATAACAGCGTTATCGAACGATGTTTCTCCTCTGAAATCACATGCTTCAAAGGTCAGGTTTTCACTGAAGCAGGTCGTTATGGTTGCATGTTCCAAAGTACCGGTGGTTGTTACCTTTCCCATAAAAATGCAGTTCAGGAAGGTGACAGGAACATTTATTTTGGCCACTATGTTTGATGAGCTGAATGTAAAGGTGTTTTTTACTTTTGAGAAGTCCAGATCACCGGTAATGATTTTGTCTTTAACAACCAGTGGTTTGTTTTTATCAATTAGTGCAATAAGCTTGTCAGAGTGTATGCTGTTCCTTATTGACTGCTTGGGATTGGAGCTGCAACCGGTCAATGCCGAAAGCAACAATAGAGTGATGATGAAAATCTGTTTCATTTCTTCAGTTGTTTATTGATTACAGATGTTTTGTAATTAAACATATTAACAGTGCCGGTGCACTGCCACACGAACGTGTTTTTAAAAATAGCAATAAAAAAGCACCTGAACTATTAAACAGGTGCTTTTCTTAGTGAAAACAGGAATATTATAATTATTTGGGATTACAAATCCATTATTGTTCCTGATAGGCAGCAACAGGAGCGCATCCACATACGAGGTTCCTATCACCATAAGCATCATCCACCCGGGTTACGGTTGGCCAGTATTTGTCTGACTTGTCACAAGGCACCGGGAATGCAGCTTTCTCGCGTGAGTAGGGGTATTCCCACTTTTCAGCAGTAATCATCTCTAGTGTATGTGGTGCTTTCTTTATTACATTAATCTGTTTGTCGGCCTCACCACGTGCAATTTCATCAATTTCCGATCTAATGGCAGCCATTGCTTCAACAAACCTGTCGAGTTCCTCAAGTGGTTCGCTTTCTGTCGGTTCAACCATTAGGGTACCGTGAACGGGGAAGGCAACGGTTGGTGCATGGAAGCCATAGTCCATAAGACGCTTGGCAATATCTCCAACCTGTACTTCTGCTGATCTGCTGAATTCGTTGCAATCGAGAATCATTTCATGCGCCACCCTGTCATTCTTGCCGGTGTAAAGGATCTTGAAGTGCTTTGAAAGCTTGGCCTTGAGATAGTTGGCGTTGAGTATTGCAAATTTTGTTGCTTCGGTAAGCCCATCACCACCCATCATCTTGATATAGCCATTAGAAATAGGTAAAACTGATGCACTTCCATAAGG
>JAEYXG010000053.1 GCA_023428585.1 Bacteroidota bacterium | reverse complement strand
GGACTACGTGAAGCAGGCTTTAATCTTGGCAACGCAGCTTCACCAGTAACTCCTGTAATACTTGAAGGAGGTATACCCGAAGGCACCCAAATTACTGTTGATATGCGTGAAAATCACAGTATTTTCTGTTCAATGGTAACTTACCCGGTAGTTCCCAAGGGTATGATATTGCTTCGCCTGATACCAACTGCCGTTCACACCCTGGAGGATGTCAACTATACTATCAACGCTTTCAAGGAGGTACGCCAGAAGCTTAATGACGGAGTTTACGCCAAGGAAATGTTTGATATTTCCGTATTGTCGTAAGCCAAAAACAATACAGCGGAATTTTTTACCTTATTAAATAGATGAATTCAAAAGGGAAGACGCAACAGCATCTTCCCTTTATTTTATTCAAGACCTCTTGCCACCAAAAATAGAGCCCAGTATACCCCTTACCAGTTGCCGTCCTATGGTATTACTCAGGTTACGGGTGATGGCCCTGCCTGTTTGTTTGGTTATTTCGCCCAAGATATCAGAGCCGACACTTCTGTTCCGGCGAGCCGCTTTTTCTTTGGCAGCTTCTGCCCTCTCCTTTTGAATCAGTTCCTTGGTTTCCTTTTCAGCCTGTTCTTTTTCCAAACGTATCTTCTCCTCCTGTTCCATCCGTTTTGATAGAATTTCAAATGCCGATTCTCTATCCACCGTTCTCTCATAGACACCATATACGGCTGATTTCTGTATTAGCCGGGATCTTTCATCATCATTAATAGGGCCTATTTGACCTGATGGCGGTAAAATAAAAGCACGCTCCACCATTGAAGGTATTCCCTTGTAATCAAGGAATGAGACAAGGGCCTCACCTACTCCCAGTTGAGTGATGACCTCTTCTACATCCACATTTGGGTTGGTTCTGAACGTTTGCGCTGCTGCTCTAACGGCTTTCTGGTCACGTGGGGTGAATGCCCTTAGAGCATGCTGTATACGATTGCCCAATTGGCCAAGCACAGCATCAGGAACATCCAGTGGATTCTGTGTAACGAAAAACACACCAACCCCTTTAGATCTGATGAGACGCACTACCTGTTCAATCTTTTCAAGCAGTACTTTGGGTGCTTCATCAAATAACAGGTGGGCTTCATCAAAGAAGAATACCAGTTTTGGCTTCTCCAGATCGCCGGCTTCCGGCAATTCTTCAAAAAGTTCACTTAGCAACCACAATAGGAAAGTAGTATATAAACGTGGCGACTGCATAAGTTTTTCAGCTGCCATTATGTTTATTACCCCCATCCCTTCAGCATTGGTCTGCAAAAGATCAAAGATATCAAAGGCCGGTTCACCAAAGAATTGGTTTCCTCCCTGATCTTCAAACATAAGAAGATTGCGCTGTATAGTACCTATACTGGCAGCTGAAATATTTCCATAAGTAGTGATAAACTTATCGCGGTTATTGCCGACAAATTCCAACAATGTAGTCAGATCCTTCAAATCAAGCAATAAAAGGTCGTTATCATCCGCTATGCGAAAGGCTATACTCAGCACTCCCTCCTGTGTTTCATTCAGATTAAGCATTCTACCCACGAGCAGGGGCCCCATTTCAGTAATGGTTGTGCGGATTGGATGCCCCTTTTCACCGAAAACATCATAGAAGCATACAGGAAAAGCCCTGTTATTATAATGCGTCAGTCCTAATTTTTCAACCCGATCAAGAATCTTCTGATTAGGAACACCGGCTTTACTGATGCCCGATACATCACCTTTTATGTCAGTTAGAAATACAGGAACGCCCTGTCGGCTGAAACTCTCAGCCAAAACCTGTAGGCTGACAGTCTTACCTGTTCCGGTGGCACCCGCAATCAAGCCATGTCTATTCGACATTTGAGGAATAATGTGTATTTCCTTGTCTGATTTCGCTATGTACGTATTATTGTTATCCATCTTACCAATTTTCTTTAAGCAAATATAAAGAATAAAAGATGTTAAATAGCTATATTTACCATCAAAATCCCGACAAATGATATTCAGTGACATCATTGAAAAGATAAAACGGAACAGGCAAACGCTATATACTATAATATTTGAAGCCGATACACGAGCAGGTAAATTGTTCGATATCACCCTGATATGGTCAATTGTAATAAGTGTTTTCATTGTAATACTTGAGAGTATTCACATTCAGTATACCTCCCTACGGATATTCTTTGCCATTGGAGAATGGTTTTTCACTATCCTTTTTACAATAGAATACTTACTTAGAATATATGTTGTACGTAAAAAACTGTCGTATGTATTCAGCTTTTACGGAATCATTGACCTACTCTCAATATTACCAACCTTTTTAAGTATCATACTTCCCGGAGCACAATATCTGATGGACATAAGGATATTGAGACTAATGCGAATTTTCAGAATCTTCAAGTTATCAAGGTTCATTCGTGAAGCCCAAACATTACGCAGGGCATTGATGGCAAGTATGCATAAGATTGTAGTTTTCTTTTCAACTATTGCATTATTGGTAATAGTAATAGGCTCAATAATGTATGTGATTGAAGGACCCGATAACGGGTATAAGAATATCCCGACAGGGATCTACTGGGCCATAGTAACCCTCACTACCGTTGGTTATGGCGACATATCACCGCAAACAGGTTTAGGCCAATTCATAGCAAGCATAGTGATGGTATTGGGTTATTCAATCATAGCCGTACCCACAGGAATATTTGCAGCAGAGTTTTCACGAAGAAAACCTGATTCTCAAACCACAACACAGGTATGCCCTCATTGTTTGAAAGAGGGTCATGATGCCGATGCCATCAACTGCAAATACTGTGGCACAGTATTAAATCCTTAAATAGCCAATGATTAAAGGACTACTTGACCAATCCAATTAGAATTGGAAACATTTGCCTTGCTCCCATTAACATACTTGAAAAGATGTACCCTGAAGAAGAGAAAAAGTTCAAGCA
>JAEYXG010000369.1 GCA_023428585.1 Bacteroidota bacterium | reverse complement strand
GCCGATATAGTACCCTTCATAGGGCGTGTTTCAATTTCGTTTCCCCTGATTGTGATAAAAGATTCAGGTGAAAATATTACAAACCGATCCTTGTAATACAGTTTGTATTTGGCCTTGCTTAAATTGAATATTTCATCCAACGTGTATTCTGTGTTGATTTCAGTTGGAAATGTGAGGTTCAATAGGTAAGTATCACCCCTCTTGAGAGCTTGCTGTACTTTATTAAAGGCATTTAAGTATTCAGTATAATCAATGTGCCGGGCAATGAATTTCTTGCTTGTTATATTTTTTGCTTCTTCAACATTGAAATGGTTGTCAGGGAAGTTTGTTTTACCTAGAATGTTGAAAAAAATTCTCTTGTCAAAAGCTTCATTAGGTTTCAGTACTTCACTTTTACCTCCTGTAAAATCAATGATGAAGAAGAATTGTTCACCATTTATGGCGAACCGGGAAATCTTTTTAATTACTTTGTCGCTGATTCCTATATCAATCATACTTAACATTCAACATGGTAAAAGTCTTCTTGTTAGATAATTTCGATAGTTTTACGTATAATCTTGCCGCATTGCTGAAAAGTGATCCTCAAATTGAATTAACAATAAGCACACCGGATAAAACAGAGATTCAATTTCTGTCGGTATTTGACAAAATCGTATTCTCTCCGGGCCCCGGACTTCCATCAGAATTCCCCGTTATGCACTCTATAATGGATGCATATAAAGAAACAAAGAGCATCTTGGGAGTCTGTTTAGGACACCAGATGATAGGAACTTACTTTGGAGCAAAATTAGCCAATATGGAATATGTGAACCATGGATGGATTAAAAAATTGCGCATCATAAACGAAGATTGCAATCTATACAACCATATTCCCAACCCAACAAGCGTTGGTGTTTACCATTCCTGGTATATAAGCAAAGATGAATTCCCTGATTCACTTGAAATTACTGCTGAAAGTGATGATGGTATAATAATGAGTATCCAACATAAGCACTACAATATCCAAGCCGTGCAATTCCATCCGGAATCATTTATGACTCAACATGGCTCAAGAATGATTGATAACTGGTTGAGCAGATAACCATTATTATCCCCTTTTTAGATTCGACATTTTAAGGTAATTTATGTTACCCTGATACTATTAATTAGGGTCAAACTCCTTTTTTATACGTGTTTCATACGTGTTTCATACGTGTTTCGTACGTAATGACACGTATATAATACGTTTGAGATACGTACAGAGTACGTTTGAAATAGGAATTTGTCATTACTGAAACCTCAACCAATAGCTGAACTATATAAAATAGTACCTTTGTGCCTATAAAACGATACTATCATGCGCATTTCCGTTGAAATATCCTATTATCCATTGAATGAAGGTTACAAGAAACCGATTCTGCAATTCATTGAAAATCTGAAAGAAAATAAGAACCTCGTAGTACGTACAAATACTATGGCTACACAGGTTTTTGGTGAGTATGACGAAGTGATGGCCACAACTTCAAGATGCATAAAGAATGCCTTTGAGCTGCCTCATTCTGTGTTTGTGCTTAAAGTGATAAATGCAGATCTTCGCGACTAGCCAGACATGGATTTACTTCATCAGTTTTATTTCAATCTGCGTGAAACCACAGTACTAGAGTTCATAGCAGTGATTACAGGTATAGGTAGTGTATGGTATGCCCGTCGGGAGAGCATTCTTGTTTATCCTGTTGGAATTATAAGCGTTCTTCTCTATGTATACATTTGTTTCAATGCGCAGTTGTATGCTGATTCAGGAGTGAATTTCTTCTACTTTCTTATGAGTGTTTATGGCTGGTACCATTGGACACACAAAAAAGGGGTTGGCGTTGAACGTGAAATTTCAGTAAATACACTCAAACAGCAGATACTTGGTATTGGCCTCACCATTGTGTCATTTTTTCTGATTTTGGGAATTATCTGGTATTTTAAACAGGATGATTTCAGTTATATATCATCTAATATTCCTTATTTGGATTCGTTTACTTCGGCAGTTTTCCTGATAGCAATGTGGCTAATGGCCTTAAAGCGGGTGGAGAACTGGATTTATTGGATCATTGGTGATGTGGTTTCAATTCCGGTCTACATTTTGAAAGGGCTGGTATTCACAAGCTTTCAGTACCTGGTTTTCCTGGTAATTGCAATATTAGGATATTTAGAATGGAGAAAAAGATGGGAGCAGAGAAACCGCTTAGAATTGCAATAACCGGCCCTGAGTCAACGGGAAAATCAGTATTATGCAAGCAATTGGCTAATTTTTTCAATGAACCATGGGTGCCTGAATATTCAAGGGAGTATCTGGAAAACCTGGATGGTGATTACAACTATAATGACATCCTCTTGATTGCCAAGGGGCAATACAGAAGCGAACAGCAGCAGTTGAAAAAAGCCAGGGAGTATCTGTTTTGTGATACTGATTTTACCGTAACCCACATCTGGAGTATGGTTAAATACGGTAAATCACATAAGTGGATTGAAGAAATGGCAGCCAAACATCCATATGACGTGACACTGTTGTGCAATATTGACTTGCCATGGGTATACGATCCGCTTAGAGAGCATCCTAATGACCGCAGCTATTTATTCCAATATTATATGGATGAACTGCGAATCAGAAAGACTCCCTTCGTTGTTGTTAGTGGCCAAGGTGAAAAACGTTTCAATCAGGCTGTCAAATTTCTTGGTAAGCTTGGAGTATATGCAAAAGGCTGAGAAGTAGCCTGATATTTCACATTTTAAACAAGTATTCATTAACTTTGGAC
>JAEYXG010000266.1 GCA_023428585.1 Bacteroidota bacterium | reverse complement strand
CCTGATTTTATCAATAGTTAATAACAGGTTGATGGTGTAATAAACAATTTCAAGTTGATAAGTTTTACTTCGTTGGTTATTAGTACACTATCAAAAAGTAAGCCAATGATTAAATTGTTTAAGTGATTAATAATTAAGCTTTTTACCCAGTTCAGTAATTTTATAACTAAATTTGTCCTGAAAAATTATTAACAATGTGGAATAAAGAGAAAATTTTGGCACTTGGATGTGATCATGCTGGTTTTCCACTTAAAGAATTTCTTACTTTAAGGTTAAAGAATGCCGGTTATTTAATTCATGATTTTGGTACTTATTCTGATGAGAGTACTGACTATCCCGATTATGCTCATAAATTGGGCTCTTCAGTAAATAAAGGTGAATACGAAAGAGGTATAGTAATGTGTGGTAGTGGAAATGGTGTGAATATGGTTGTAAACAAATATTTAGGTGTAAGAGGAGCATTATGTTGGAATAGTGAGCAAGCAAAATTAACCCGACAGCATAATGATGCAAACGTGTTATCATTACCTGCCCGATTTATTGATTTTGAAGAAGCATGGAAAGCTGTTCAGTTATTTCTAGAAACAGATTTCGAAGGGGGGCGTCACCAAAGAAGAGTAGACAAAGTTTCGAATTGCATAATTTAGAATCGTGGAATCAGAAAAGACCTATATTAAAGATTCACTAATAGCAACTGAGAATAAGGAGCGTCAAATTATCTTGGATGAAAATATTTCAAGATATAATAGAGGTGTACAGCAAGCCGAATCTCAATTTTCTAATCTTGATCTTGCTAAAAGGAGAGCTGGCCATATACGGCATAAAGCTGTAAATGGTCTTGAAAAATACTTGATCGAATTTGAAGCGAATTTTGAAAGAAATGGAGGTAAGGTTATTTGGGCACAGGATTCTGCTGAAGCTGTAAGAGAAATTAAGAGCATTCTTAGCAAGAATAAGGTCAATCTGGTTACAAAAACGAAATCCCTGATTTCTGATGAAATTGATTTAGTTGAAAAGTTAAAAGAGGAGGAAATTGAATGTGTAGAATTAAATCCTGGTGGCTTTATTTTAAATCAATTTGATGAGAAACCCAAACACCTTGCTTCTGTTCTTATTCATAAAAGTTATCGTGAAATCGCTGCTGTTCTGGAAAAAAAGTTCAAGATATCATTCAAACATAATCCTGTAGAAATTCTTGAATTTATTAGAAAGCATCTACGTGAAAAAATCACAACGTCTACTGCTTCAATTTCTGGTGCCAATTATCTTATTGCTGACACCGGATCTATATGTATAAGTGAGAGTTCAGGAGAAGCAGCAATAGTCAATTCTCTCCCTAAGATTCAAATAGTACTTGCTGGCATAGATAAGATAATTCCGTCTCTAATGAATCTTGATGCATTTCTTCCATTATATGCAACATATAGTTCGGGCGAAAGAATAAATACCTATAATACTATAATCAGTGGTCCAAGGCAGGATGGAGAGAAGGATGGTCCGTTTGAGATGTTCGTTGTAGTTGTAGATAATGGCCGTAGTGAAGTATTGGCTCAGAAATTTCAGCGTCGTGCTTTAGGGTGTATTGATTGCGGAGCTTGTCAAAATATTTGTCCTGTTAATAGAAAAACATTTGGTGTTTCAGAAGGTAATTCATACAGTGGTCCTATAGGATCAATCATTACCCCGTGGATGAATGGCTTGGAAGATAATATTCACTTAAGTTATTCAAGCACACTTTGTGGTGATTGTACGGCAGTTTGCCCGGTAAACATCAATTTGCATGAATTACTAATTAGCAATCGGAATGATTCTATAAAAAGAAAGAATTATTCATTTATCGAAGGATTGACAATGAGTGCCTGGCATAAAGTCCTGAAGAACAGGAAATGGATGGACTGGGGTAATTCTAAATGGAAGAATTTGGCTCTTAAACAACTATATTCAAGCAAATGGGGATCTGAAAGAAAGATGCCAATGATTGCAGATAAAAATTTTAAACAACTTTGGGAAGAGCGTCGAGAAGGGATTAAGTAGATCTGTAATATAATACAACTCAGTATTATTAGTAGAGTAAAATACCTGAATGTTAAATCAATGAGTTGTAATGGTGCATGTTATATATAGAATACTTTTCTAATTTCCATCGATTTCAATTCTTTTCTGTTATCCTACCAATAACTTCCTTATTACTTTGCCTTGTGTTCGAATCTACAATAACCTTTTAGAGCATAAAGGAATTGTTGTTGGAAAACCCTCTTCTAAGTAATCTCTCAACGAGAAAAAGGATAAAAACAGAAAAGAAAATAGATAGTTGTAAAGATGATTGTCTCAGATAATCAACAAAGTTTGAAATTCCGTCAACTACACCTAATGATGCGGATATGAATTTGAGTATAAGTGAAGTGTCAATTTTGAAACTTAGCTCAAAAAATGGCCAAATGGCAAATAGAATAAGCCCAATCACTATTATACCCAAGCCAATCAATGAATAAGCCCAAAGCATTTGCCTTCTATATTCTGAAGGTTCTATAATCGGCTCAACACTGGCATATACCTGGTTCATAACTTGATTTGTAAACCCACTTCCAGAGCTTTCCAAAGGTAATGATTGAAACATCTTCTCGAGGAATGGATCACTTAACTTGTTGATATCTTTAATGTTTTCCATTTGCTTAATTGTTTACACTCCTTGTACGACTTTAAATTTTTTTAACCGGTTATTCATGTTTTCGTATAGTTTTTTACGAGTACGATGAAGTTTGACCTTAACATTCGAATCTGTCAATCCGGTAATATTGCAAATTTCTTCAATGCTTTGGTGATGAAAATAGAATAAATCAATCAGCAAATGATCATCATCATTCAAATCATCCAAAGCTAGTTTAAGAATATTTAATTTCTCTTCATTATCTATGCTCTCAAGGGTCTCTTGGACGTCATCAACAGTGAAGTTATCAATGATGGAATCATCAATTGTTAATGTTGTGATTGTTTTTTTTCTTATTCTTGAAATGGCTGTATTATAGGCAATTCTGAAAAGCCAGGTTGAGAATTTTGATTCATTCTTAAAAGTTCCTAATGAATGATAAGCTTTAAGGAACACATCCTGCGCCACTTCTTCAGCTACTTCACGGTTTCTAACAATCTTGATGACAAGTGTAAATACGAGGTCTTTATATGCTTCAACCAGGAGTTTGTATGCTCCGGTATTACCATTTATAACCTGAAGAATAATATTTACCTCATTGTTCATCATACTGAATTTTAGACGATGGTACCATTAATTGGTTACAGTTTCATAAATCAGTTGAATAGAGTACTTTATACTAACAACAATCTTATCATAAAGTATTTGGATAAGCATGTAACCTTGAATGGTCATTGGCGTCAAAAGAGCAGAACCAAATTTATAAACTTACACGCTATGAACGATTTTCTAATCCCGGTAACCATATTTGCCACAATATATGGCATTGTGTATATCTCTATCCGCAAAAAAGAGAGAATGGCTTTATTGGATAGAGGGCTTGATCCTCGCAGTTTTGAACAGCCCAATAATAATTTCTCAACCCTAAAATATGGATTGTTGTTGACAGGTGTTGGACTTGGCATATTACTGGCTAACATAATAGTTTCAATGGGTGCAATGGACAACGAACCAGCTTACTTCTCCTTTGTAACATTATTTGGTGGAATCGCCCTTATATTAGACTATATAATCGAAAAGGTAATTACCAAGAAACAGGGTAATGCATTTCAATCAAAAGAACCCCCAAAGGGTAATGACAAAATATTGTAAATTGAATTGGCTATTTTAACTTTTAATTATTAGGAATTCAATCAATCTTGACTCGATTATTCTAGCTCTTGTTACAATTTGTAAGTTTCGATACAAGTATATATTGGTCCTTGTTTCTTTAGTTCACTATGGAACAATGAGAATTCAGTAACTTGTTGGCTAAGTAACTTAACCTCGCTAAATCGGTCAATTATTTGTTGAAAAAATTGTTTATCTCTAATTTCTTTAATTCTTCCGATTGTTAGATGAGGCACAAAATTCTGCCTGTCGGTAAAATATTCCACTTCTTCAAAAGCCTTTGAAATATTTGAGTATAAATTTAAAAGTGTATTATTTTCTTTGATTCCAAACCAAATAACTCTCGGGTCATACCTGCTACCGAATATACCTGTTTTTTCCAAAGTAAGCTCAAAAGGTGAAATCTCAACTTTTGCCTTTTCTAGGGCAGTTTTAATTATTGGAATCTCATTTGGATTGGTATCTCCCAAAAAGCGTAATGTTATGTGTATATTATGGAGATCAACCCATTTAATAATATTATAATCTAGTGTTTGCTTTAAACCATTGAATACCATTGTGAAATTATCATCCGGTATTATATTAATTGCAACAAAGAGGCGTAGGTTATCCATATTTCTTCTTAAAACCTGTGCAAATATCTAAAGAAATTAAAGACGCTATTGTTAGAATAATGAAAGAAATTTATCTATTTTTGCAGTCTCTAAAAACAAACATGGGGCGTTAGCTCAGTTGGCTAGAGCGTTAGACTGGCAGTCTAAAGGTCAGGGGTTCGACTCCCCTACGCTCCACAAAAAAGCCTGTATATGATTCATATACAGGCTTTTTTCTATTTTATTTTTCTTTATTCTCTTTAGGTTCTTCCTCACTCTTTTCATTCATTCCATCTTTAAATTCTTTTATTCCTTTACCAAGGCCTTTCATTAATTCAGGTATTTTTTTACCTCCAAATAGAAGCAATACTACAGCAATTATAGCAATTGCCTGCCAAGGTCCTATGACTCCCAATAAAATAAATGATGTCATGTTGTTAATATTTTGTTTACACAAAAATAATCATTTCATCAATACTGTTGTAAAAGTTGGTTTAATAATTACCTGGGTTTGCTTATCCATGCTTCAGGATTCTGTAATATCTTCCCTTTCCATAGTTCAAAATGAAGTTTTGTGCGCCCATTTTCATCAGCTTCTATTATCCCAATTTTTTGTTTGGTTGTAACCTTATCACCCTTTTTCACGTATATCTCACTTAAATTTGAATATACTGTAAGGAATTCCCCATGTCTTATTATAATAACATTATTGTAATTTGGAAGGGTCATTGTTGAGGTTACCTCCCCATCAAATACTGCTCTGGCGACTGAACCCCCTGAAGTTGTTATATCAATGCCATTATTTTTAGTTTTAATCCCCTTTAGTACGGGATGAGGATGTTCACCAAAAGTTCCTGATATAACACCTCTCTCTGTGGGCCAGGGTAGGTTACCTTTGTTACCGGCGAAACTAGATGATAATTTCATTTCTGATGGGGTCAATCCAAAGGCATTTTCCGGAGTTGGTTTGGTACCTGTTTTCTTTGCGGCTTCTCTTGCTTTACGCAATTCTTCAGCTATCAGATCTTCAATTGCCTTTTGCAGTTTCTTTGCAGCCTTTTCGTTCTCACGTAATTTTTTTAGTAATTCCCTCTCTTTTTTAGATAACGATTTAACTGTTTGGTCCTGTTCGTTTTTCTCAATTGATAACTTTTTCTTTTCGCCTTCTTCTAATGACTTCAATGATAACTTCTCATTTTTTTGACTTTGCAACAAAGCCACTTTTTCAGTGAGTTTAACTTGGGTTTCCTTAATTACCCTAACCTGATTTTTCCTATAGCTACTGTACTGTTGAAAGTATTTTAATCGCTGATATGCTTGATTAAAGTTCTCGGCTGAGAAAATAAACATAAGTCTTGAATATGAGCTTTTATTCTTTTGCGCATAATATATCATTCGCGCATATTCCTCTTTTAGTTTACTAATATTATTGGTGAGTTCAGTAATGGTATCTTTAGTCAATTTAATCCTATAATCAATCTGCTGAATCTCACTACTAATGGCATTTATCAGCTCTTGTCTTTTTGATATTTTTTTATTGAGCAGCACCAACTGATTAAGAGATGCTTGTTTGGTTTTTTTAGTTTCTGATAATAGTTTATTAGTATAATTGATTTCCTCTTCAATTTTTGCTTTTTTCGCTTGTAATTGGCTTTTCTTATCTTGAGCCTGAATGTTTGGAATTAGAATACAGAATAATATGAGAGAAGCTATTATGTGCTTAATTCGATTCCGGGAAGCTAATTTATAGTTCATGTTTTGAAATATTACAGATTATTAACCCGGTTGTATTTCTCTGGTATCTTAAATGGAAATTGAAGCGAATCACCTAATTGGATTTTTGTGTAATTAATATCAATTGAAGTTTTTTTGTCATCGGTTTCCACGTCAAAGATAATGTTTACAGGTACCTCTTGGCCATCAATTTTCATGTGTGTATATCGTGCTTGGGCTTTTCTGCCTGATGGAGCAATCTCCCTGATCATTATTCTTGTAATTTTGAAATTCTCAGGATTAAGCCAAATGTGTTGAATAGGAATATTTATATCAACATTGTTTTGCACATATCGCTTTAACTTCCTTCTGTTTGATGTAACAAGTGTATATTCTGCGTTATCAATTCCACTTCTGAAGGAGGTGTTTTCGTACCTTGAAAAATCATTTCCTGTTAGAAATGATTGCAACATATCAAAATCGAGTGTGCTGTTGATGAGTCTATTAATATAATCAAATGAATTTTGCAGGTAGGTGTTTTCCATTCGATTAAGATACCAAATGGAATCATTTGTAATAAGGAACCTGGCCATTTCAATACCCATGAGTGGCGATACTGAAATCCATAGTACACTATCTCGTTTAATTCTAATTTGTCCGGTTATTTGCGTGTTGTGCTTATCCTGTTTAAATGTTGCACTAAATCTAGCAGACAAGTACTCATAGTGAAGCTCATTTTCTTTAAGATTTTTCAACAGAAAATCATTACCCTGCTCTTTAAGGGGCACTTTAATAGTTTTGCGTGTTGTATTGCAGGAAACTGACAAAAAGATGCTGATTACAATAAGTAAGTATATCAGTTTATTACTATTCATAAAGTCTACCGTCTTTTATTTTCATAGGGAGCTTATCAGAGGCCCCTCCTGCTTCTGATGCCTTTTTCCACCAATTGATCGCATCATCAACCTTATTTAATTTATACAAAATATCACCTAAATGCTCTAGCTCTGTTCCAGAGGGATTTGCATCCAGCTTAAGCGCCTTATCCATTTGCAATAGTGCTTCATTGTAAGCTCCTTTCTTGTATAGCACCCATGCGTATGTGTCTAGATATGTTGGATTATCCGGAGAAAGTTCATTTGCTCTTATTGCCATTCTTTCAGCTTTTTCCAAATCCTTGTTCTCCAATGCCAAGTAGTAGGCATAGTTATTCAATACCCCTTCATTATCAGGGCTGTATCTAAGGGCGTTTTCATAGGAATTATAAGCATCCTGGTATCGTTTTAACTTGTAGAGTGCATCCCCATTCATGCTGTAAAAGTCAGCCATAAGCGGATTGTTGTTAAAAACAAGTTTTAAACCAGTATTAAGTGAAGTTACCGCCTCACTATATCTCTCCAGCATAATATTACCCACTGCCTGAAAATAATAGGGTAACGGCTGAATAGGAAACAGCTCAATAACTTGAGAACTAACAACAATCAAACTATCATATTTTTCCATAAGTGCGGAAATACGAAGGATGTTCTCCCAAACTTCATACTTACCGGGATCAAGTTCACTCACTTTTTTAAATAGCATCAATGCCTCAGAGTAATTTTCTCTCATGGCTAGAATTTGCGCCCTAAATGCCAGAACCTGTGGCTCATACGGATGCTGCTCAACCATTATTGCTGATAGTTCCAGAATATCATCATCAATACCATCGTAATTACCTGTTTGCGAGTAATATGTACTCATGATCTGCATTTTGGTGCCTGCATCCAGATTTTGATTGGAAAATCCCTTTTTTAACGCTTGCGCTGCTTTTTTCAAATCGCCCCTTTTTCTGTAAAAATCAGCCAGCGATATATTGATATATGGATTGTCGGGCTCAATTGTCAGTATCTTTTCATAGGTTAACAGCGCCTGGTCTTCCATCGCATTCATCATATAGAATTCTGCTAACAATGACTGAATACGACTATCACTTTCAAATGCTGAAGCAAGCTTTTCAATCTCTTGCAAAGCCTTTTTCTTTTTACCGTCAGCCAAATAAATGTGATGTTTTCTAAGTGAAGTTTCTTCTGATATTCCTTCTTTAGATTCAAGTTCATCATATATTTTAAGAGCATCCTGGGGCCTATCAACTTTTATAAGCAAATTAGCAAGCTCAATAGTATATGATCTATTTGAGGGATACTTTTCGTGAAGTTGTTCATAAATCTTGAGGGCTGCACTAAAATTGGAAGATTGTGAATATAGGTTGGCTAGTGTTATACAATACCATATATTATCAGGTCGAAGCAAATAGGCCTTTTCGATCAACCTGATTGAATTGCTTATATCTCTTTGCTTATAAAACAGTAGTCCTAATTCATACAGTGAAGCGTCATGGTTAGGATCTAATTCCAACACTTCATTAAATAGATGAATTGCTTCACCGGGATTATCCGTAATCTTAGCTTTATTTGCATCAAAAAACAACGACTCGGTTCTTTTCTTATCTCTAAAAAGCCCGGCTTGTTCTTTAGTTACCAACTCCTCTCCTCCTTCAGGTATATCTTGAGAAAATAGACCAAAGGGAAGAAAAAGAAAAACGGATACGTATAGGACTATTATTAGTTTCATTCTAAAAAATTAATGTAATTTGTCGCTTCATTTTACTCCGGTATGTCCGAAACCACCATCACCCCTCTCTGATTCTTTCAGATTGTCAGTTACTAACCATTCTGCTTTTTCATGACGGGCGATGATCATTTGAGCTATTCTATCGCCATGATTGATGACAAATCTCTGTTCCGAGAGGTTAATCATTATTATTTTGATCTCACCTCTATAGTCTGCATCAATAGTCCCAGGAGAATTAAGTACTGTAATTCCCGATTTGACAGCCAATCCGCTTCGAGGTCTAATCTGTGCTTCAAATCCAACAGGTAATTCTATGAATAATCCGGTTGGTACCATCACTCTTTCCATTGGTAGTAATGTAATTGGTTCATCCAGATTAGCCCTTATATCCATACCTGCCGAATGCGTGGTTTCATATGATGGATTACCATTCCTTGAGTTGTTAACAATTTTAATTTGCATTGACTTGAGACTTATTAGTGTATTATAACGATTTAGATTTGCAGTTAGTGCGTATCAATAATGTGACAAAAATAAGCATTAAAATGCATACCCCTTAGGCTTAGTATCTCATGGCTTTTACATTGTCCTTCTCTCTGAGCCATATTATAGTCAAGAATATAATTAGCAGAATCGAATTAATTGTAAATTCAAGAGGTCTTCCCAGTTCACCGGTGAAAAAGGAGAGAGTATATATAGCCAGTGTTAAAAATATATAGAAGGACAAGGCTTTTAAATTATAATTAATTGGATAGTATTTCTGACCATAATAGTAAGAAACAACCATCATAAATGCGTAGCATATAAATGTAGCCCAAGCGGCTCCCATATATCCCATAAATGGTATTAGCAGGAAGTTAAATAGTAGTGTAACAGCAGCACCGGCAACTGAAATCATGGCTCCAATACCAGTCTTGTCGGTTAGTTTAAACCAAACACTCAAGTTGTAGAAGACGCCCAAAAACAGATTTGCCCACAATAGAATAGGTATTACTCTTGCCCCTTCTCTGAAATCACTACCAATAAAGAGTAACACTATATCTATGTTGAGCATAATTGCCAGGTAAATGAATAGACAAACTATTATAAAATAATGCATTAATCTTGCGTATGTGACCTTAGCATCCTTTTTTCCCGATTGATCAAAAAAGAACGGCTCTGCAGCATATCTGTATGTTTGAATAAACAAGGTCATTAAAATGGATACTTTATAGCAAGCACCATAAATTCCCAATTGCGCCATGGCATCAACACTATCCGGAAGCATTCGTCGAAGTATTATCCTGTCGAATGTTTCATTAATTATGCCAGCAAAGCCAAAAATCAATAGTGGCCAACTATAGCTCAACATTTTCTTCAATAAGTGAATGTCGGGTTTAATTCTGGACTTAATCATTGATGGAACAAGCATGATGAAGGTAAGTACACTAGCTATCAGATTTGATATGAAGATATAGCCTACGCCTATTTCCGGATCATATATGTACCTCAGAATGATTGAATCGCTACTCTCGGGATATGCTTTGATAATTTTAGGTATTACTACTATAAAAAGCAGGTTGAAAGCTATATTGGTTGCAATATTAACCACCTTGATAATGGCAAATCTTATAGGTCTATTTTTTAGACGCAATTGAGCATATGGAATGCTAGAAAGTGCATCTGCAGCGAGAATAAGAGCAAACCATCGTATATATTCCGGATTATCTGCATAACCCATTGCTGAAGATATCGTTGGTGTTGCAGAAAAAATAATGAGTAGAAAGATCGATGATGTTATTAAAATTGAAAATATTGAGGTTCCATATACCTTCTCCTTATCTGGGTGTGTTGTTGAAAATCTGAAGAATGCCGTTTCCATTCCATAGGTTAACACTACAAATAAAAAGGCGACATAAGCATAAATTTCAGTAACCACCCCATACTCTGCAGGGGCAAATACCCTTGTATATAAAGGAACAAGGAGATAATTTAGTAATCTCCCTACAATTGTTGGCAACCCATAGATGGCAGTTTGTCCGGCCAGCTTTTTGAATAAGTTCACAGTTAAATAATATTATCAGTTCTTACAGCAGGTAATGAAATTTCAAAGGTTGTTCCATTTTGATCTGATTTAAAAATAATACTACCTTGAGCAGAAGTAATTATATTCTTAACCATTGCAAGTCCCAGGCCGGCTCCTCCTGACTTGGTTGTAAAGTTCGGAGAGAAAATTTTGTGCCTTAATTCTTCAGGTATTCCAACTCCATTATCAGTGATGGATATTGAATGTTCATTTCCATTGGTATTAACCTGAATGTCAATTTGGCCTTTCTTGTTTGTTGGAATAGATTGTATTGCATTATTCAACAAGTTGACCATAACCCTTGACAGTTGTTTCTTATCAGCATATACAAATAATGGCTCTTTATAATGATGAAATTTAATAGCAAAATCAGTTTGGAGTTGAAACAATGCTATATTATCCTGTATTAATTCTATAAGCTCAACATTCTCATTGGATGGTTGAGGAAATTTGGCAAAATCAGAAAAAGCGGATGCAATTGATGCCAATGAATCAATTTGTTGAATCAATGATGTTGTGGTCTTTTCTAATCTTGTTTCCCAGTCAGGGGCATTATCATGATATGAACGATACAAATGTTGTATGCTTAATTTCATGGGTGTCAAGGGATTCTTTATCTCGTGAGCTATCTGACGAGCCATTTCCTTCCACGCACTCTCTCTTTCTGACTGTGCAAGCTTATCAACACTTTCTGATAATTTTTCAAGCATCAAATTGTATTCATTGATCAAATTACCTATTTCATCATGTCGATTATAGGTTATTTTCTCATTCTTCATATCAAGCTTTACATGGCTGAATCTGTCTCTGATCAGCTGCAAGGGTCTGGTTACATAATTGCCCACTACCAAGGCTACCAAAACCGCTATGGCAGTTAGCATGATATATACGTTCACAAATGTTACCAAGAATGATGAAATCTCTGTTCTCAATTCATTCTCACGGGCAAAATATGGCAGATTTATATAGGCAATCAATTGATTGTCCTTGTTCCTGAATGGAATATATGCCGATAAATATTTATAGGTTCCTATTTGTTCATTGGTAACAAAGAATGTACGTTTATTTACTGAAATCTCATTATATGCTTCAGTACTCATGAATTCTGATCTTAGGCCCTCGTTGAAAATCTCAGGCCTCGATGTCGCCAGTAAACTGCCATTTGTTGTATAAAGGTTGATATCACTAAAAAAAACCAAAGAGAATTTTGTAAGCAGTTCCTGAAGGTATGGTTCGGTTGAACTATCAATTTTTTCAAAAGCATCAAGCTTATGCTCTATTTCAATGAGCACCGAATGAGCCTTTTCGCTTAACATATCCTTGTTTTTCTTATCGTTCAGGCTTCTAATATTATGCATGGTAGTTGCACCAATGATCAATGAGGCAAAAAGCACCAATGCTACCAACATAATCTGTAATTGAGTTTTAAGATCTGGGTATCTCTTTTCAAAATGCCTTAAACTGTATAGACCGGTGAGAATAAAGATGAGAATTATGTGAAATATCAATTGGTAAGTAAATGGAGCCAGTTGGTCAAGTAAGCTCAATTTCTTTTTACTTATTACAATGGATGTATTTTTATTTACACTATGATATAAATGATTATACTCATTCTTGTCGAAGAAGGAATATTCACCCCTATAGGGTAAAAATGGCTTTTCTGATATACTATAGGAATATTCGCCAACGTTCTTAATCAACTCATTATTTGAATATATAGCATACGAGTATAAACTCAGGTCATAAAATGATATAAAGGATTTGTCAAGGAGCAATTCCGGATATCCCAATCCCTTTGGCACATATTTCTGAGTGAATTCTATTATTATGCTTGCGGTATCTTCTTTGAATGCCTCATTTTTGATGGGTATTTTTGCTATGTAATTGTTTACACCAAATGATTCTTTGATGTAATGAAGAGTTTTTGTGGATGTTTTGTTTGTAATATTCTCAATGATGTTGTTGAAATATTCCGTGCATTCAACAATAACGTCTGAAGGTTTAACAACCAGGCGCTTATCCGGATAACATAGTGTTATTTGTAAATTGTATTTTGACCAATAACCTGTGAAATAATGGGTATTGATATAATTGATGCAATTCTCCTCTTCAACCGGATAATACCACCCTTTAATAAACAGGTTATACAGAGTGGAATCACTTAAAATAGCTTTTTCTATATCTAGATATAGATACTCTCCAATCTTATCCTGTTCTGATGATAATCTTAAAGCCATCAACTTTCTCTCCTCCTTCTCTTTGGTCTCCCTATTATGATAGAGGCAGAAGGTTGATATAAGCGTAAGGCTGACAATTAGAAGAGCGTAAGTGGTTAAGTGAGGATATGGCAGCAATTTGGATACTATGGCTACCAGAAGGCCTATATAGAGAGCAAATAGGATAAGTTCTTGCCATTGCGGAATATAAAATCCTGCAAATCGGAATATAATCCATATTATTAAGCTGAAAATGGCAAAATTAGCGAGAAAGCTATATCTCCCAATTGCTAATGATGTAATTCGAACCAATAGGTAAGTAATATAAAACAAACTTAATAATACCAAAGCAATAATTAGATAAGCAACGATGCTATTGGTGCTGAAATCCAGGATCTTCGAAAGGTTTAACTCGAAAGATGAATTGATTACCAGCGTATCTATAATGTATAAGCTTAGATAATAGAAGAGGGTTATAATTGCGAAGGTGATTATTACAAATACCTTTTTCATAAGCCATCCTGAAAATTCTACTGATGCGTTATGAAAGGTTCTATAAGCCAAGTAACTCAAAAACGTGAATACTACAACATTGGTCAGCAAGTCACCTAAGGATGGAAGCCAAATTGAAGAAGCATAATTCAAAGGACTAAACAAATCGAAATCGCTGAAATAATGTGGCACTCCTAAAATAAATAGAATTATCCTAAATAGGATTGATGCTATTGCAACAATTGTCAGGCTCATGCCGGCCTTAACTCCAATGGTTTTAAGGTACTGAAAAACCGCCAGGTTGAATAGGATAAATACCAATAAGGACAGGGTATATAGTACCAGTTCCTGATTTTGTGATAGAGATGCGTTGGTTATATTGTTAATGTAAAACAATACCTTGCCATTAGTGTCAGAAATTTTTAGTTGTCCTGAATTAAGGTTTATTTCACTCCCATTCATAGGTGAATACACCGGGTTGAATGAGGATATCAAATAGTCATTCTGGTACGGATAATTAAACTTGATCAGATCAAGCAATATATATCTGTATTCGTTATTTTCAAAGCTGTTTTGCTGAAAGTATCCATTTGGGGTTTGAATTATTCTTTGATTTCCGGAAGAGTGGTCAATAGGAATTGAATTGTCAGACCAAAAAAGCAGGTCTTCCTTTTTGAATACAAATAAGCTTGTGTTATTGGGTAGACTTTCAGAAAATTGCTTGAGTTGCTGAAAATCGGGTTTAGCATACTTTTCTACCAACTGGCTTAGTAGTTGCTCATTTTGTGAATATCTATGATTAATGGTTGAACTAAACGCTGTAACTCTTTGCGTGTCAGAATTGGAATGTAGGGTGATAGAATAAATAATAATGATGGCCAGAAAAATGATTCCTGACAAAAAGGATAATATAAAGGGAAGTTTAAACTTCTTTGACAGCTTCATTATAATAAGATCCGACAGGTTGTATAATATATTTCAAATATCAAGCCACTATTGCCAATGAAACAAATTATACACAAAGGTATCTTAACTTTTGGTAATATGCTATTACTTAGCTTTCTTAAGGATATAAATCAAGCTTGAATAATTCATGCCATTTGATTTGGCATGTTGATTTGACATAAAACCCCTATACAGTGCTTTAAGAAAAGATTTTCTTCCATTGCGGTATTTTTCACTCTGCAAAGAAATATAGTATGCATCAAAGACCATTGGCACAATTTTAATAATTTTAAGATTATGCTTTGTAACCAATGTAGTAAAGCTTTCTTGAGTAAAATGATAAAGATGCCGTGGCACATCGTAAGCCGCCCAGTAGTTTTTATAATACATTGCATCATAAGACACCGGATTTGGAAGTGCTATGAAAGCGTTGCCGTCATCTGTCAGCAAGTTATTCAACTGTGAAATTCGTTGGTTAAGGTCACTTACGTGTTCCAATACATGCCACATGGTAACAATATCAAATGATTTCTTTGGCAAATCAGCAAGGTGAGAAATGTCATTAACAACTAATCCCAGTTGCTCATTAGCGTAATTTCGGGCATTGGCATTAGGTTCAATACCCTGAACGGCATAACCCTTGCTTCGACAATAGTCAAGAAATACTCCAGTTGCACAACCTATATCTAGAAGCCGTTTACCGACGGAATACTTTTTAATGAGCTTTAATTTTGATGAAAGGGTAATTTTTCTAACCTGATTATAAAGCCAGAATTCCATCCCTGTGTTACGAGTGGCATGTGAGACATACTCTGACGATTTATAATATTTCACCAAATCACTTTCTGCTGGTTGTGGAACAGTAATAAACAGACCGCATTTTTTACATTTTATTATAGAAAAATGCTCTTGTGATAAGAAGTAATCGTCTAATTCTAAGTGTGTTATGAAGTCATTACCTGAGCATGAGGGGCATTTTGACAAAGAGTCAGATAGATGTTGTTCCACGTGAAACAATTTACGGTTAGTGTGTTAAATATACAATTAATACGGCTATATCAGCCGGTGAAACTCCACTGATTCTACTTGCCTGCCCTATGGTTGAAGGCTTTTGTTTGGTAAGTTTTTCGCGGGCTTCATACGACAAAGATACAAGAGAATTGTAATTAAAGTCAGGTTTCAAAGGAATATTATCGTACTCTGACAAGGAATCGGCAAGTGCTTTTTCCTTCTCAATGTAGCCTCCATATTTGATTAATATTTCTGCTTCTTCCAATACCTCATCTGAAAGATCGCCCATTGAAGCCAACAGGTTAGATAATTCTGTGTTAACTTTCAAAAAGTCTTTCAAACTTATTTGAGGTCGCAGTGCCAGAGAAGTCATTTTTACGCTCTGTGAAATGGGTGATGTTCCCAATTCTTCCAGCATTGGGTTGATGGTTTCGGGATTAATGGAAGTGGCTGCAAAATAGTCTTGAAGTATTTGAATGTATTTTGTTTTCTGCTCAACCCTATTTAGTCTTTCTTTTGAGGCTAATCCAAGTTTATAAGACAGAGGAGTTAATCGTAAGTCTGCAGAATTATGACGAAGCAGAATTCTATATTCAGCTCTTGATGTGAACATCCTATAGGGTTCATCGATACTTTTAGTGATTAGGTCATCTATTAGAACACCAATGTAGGCTTCTGATCTTTTTAATACAAAGGGTACATTATTATTCAAAGCCAGATGTGCATTCATGCCTGCCATTATGCCCTGGGCAGCTGCTTCTTCGTATCCTGTGGTTCCATTTATCTGACCAGCAAAATATAAATGATTTATACGATGCGTCTCTAATGTGGGTTTTAGTTGGTAAGGGGGGAAGTAATCATATTCAATTGCATAGCCTGGCCTGAATATTCTTACATTCTCAAAACCGGGTACTAATTTCAGGGCTTCATATTGAATATTTTCGGGTAATGATGAAGAAAAACCATTTACATAATATTCAATCGTGTCCCATCCTTCCGGTTCAATAAATAATTGGTGGCGTATTTTATCGGCAAATCGGTCAATTTTATCTTCAATTGAGGGGCAATATCTAGGACCGGTACCTTCAATTCGTCCTGAATACATGGGTGATTCAGCAAAACCTTCTCGTAATTTGTCGTGTACTTGTTTGTTTGTATAGGTGATATAGCAACTTCTTTGATTTTGTAGAATAGGTGTATCAGTAAAGGAGAATCTACCTGGATTAGCATCTCCCTTTTGTTCTTCCATTTTGGAGAAATCAAGAGATCTTGCATCTACTCTTACAGGAGTTCCAGTTTTGAGCCTTCTTGATTCAAACCCTAAACCAATTAAACTTTCAGTTAAACCATGTGCTGCCTTATCCCCTATTCTACCTCCACCAAATTGTTTAGTACCAATGTGAATGATGCCATTAAGAAAAGTTCCATTGGTTAAAATTACTGACTTACTATAAATAGTTTGGCCCATTGCAGTTTTAACTCCAGTTACTCTATCATCTTTGACCATAATTTCAGAAACCGTATCCTGCCAGAAATCAAGTTGGGGGATTTGTTCAAGGAGTTGTCTCCATTTTTCAGTAAACCTCATCCTATCACTTTGAGCTCTTGGGCTCCACATAGCAGGCCCTTTTGATTTATTAAGCATCCTGAATTGGATCATGGTTGAATCTGTAACAATTCCAGAATACCCTCCCAACGCATCTATTTCACGAACAATTTGTCCTTTGGCTATTCCGCCCATTGCCGGATTACATGACATAAAGGCCATTTGTGTCATGTTCATGGTAATGAGAAGTACTGACGATCCCATATTTGCTGCAGCAGCAGCCGCTTCGCAACCGGCATGACCAGCCCCGACAACTATTATGTCATATTCTTTAAACATCCTCTTGGTTTCACGTGGAACAATTCTATTCCGGTAATGAATAGAACAATATTTTTTGCTATTTAGTGGCAGCAAAAGTACAAAAAATATCAATTTGAAGGCCTTGTCTGATATAAGCCCTTATTTGATGGATATGTGCAAGTTGCCGCCACCTATAACATATTCTTCTATTAATCTATTAATTGAAATGCAACAATTCCATGGTCAGTATGATTATGACCAAAGAAAGTATTTTGTTGTATAAGTAGAATGTGCTAAAGATGGTTGATTTTGAAGTTCAACAATTGGTATTATATTTTGGGAATGAGTTTTTCCAGATAATGGTCTTCCCTTTGTCGCATTTCTTTGCTTTCTGCATCTGTCTTATCTTTAAATCCGCAGAGATGCAATATTCCATGTATCATGACCCTATGCAATTCGTTTTCAAAAGTCTTTTTGAATTTTAGTGCATTTTCCTTTACTCTGTCAATACTGATAAAAATGTCGCCACTTAATACTTTGCCAGTGCTATAATCAAAAGTTATAATGTCAGTATATGTATCGTGTTCCAGATATTGCTGATTTAGTTTTAGCAAATATTCATCAGAACTGAAAATGTAATTGATAGTCCCCGGCAAATATTTATTCTCATCAATTACCGAATTTATCCAAACTGTGATGGAATGATTATTTTCAATTTGAAACTCAATATCCTCATTAAAAAAACTGATTCCCATAGAATATGACTGATTGAAGACAAATATAATTACTTATTATCAATAACCGAAGGGTTCTGAGAGTTGGTTGGTATTTGAATGAAATAGCTGTTAACCTTATTTCTGTAATAGTATCTAAGTGAAGGAGGTATACTCTTGATTAGTTCGGTCTCTTTAGCGGGAAGGCCTAAACTGTCGAAGTATTTGGCAGGATCGGGTTTTGGAATTTCTTTCCCTTCTGTTGATTCTCTTTTCTCTTCCTGCTCTCGTTTCATTTCCGCTTTTTCAGATTCCAACAATCGTGTAAGTATTTCTTCCTGACGTTTCATGGTCTGTTGGTTAAGGATTTTATTGACGAGGTCGGTTTCAGTTTTTTCCATCTCCTGTAACATCTTCTGAATCTGTTGCTGGTTAACCTCCCCTCCCTTCTGCAGTTCTTCACCATATTCTTGTAACATCTTACGGAGCGCCTCTTGTTGTGCAGCCATTCTGGCTAATTGTTCACTCATTTTCGACGATGACATCTTGCCTTGTTCTCCCTTCTCCCCTGGTTTTTGCTGCATTCCTTTGCGCAACTCTTCCATTTGTTGATTCAGTTTTTCCTGCATCTGCCGCATTGATTTCATGGAACTTTTACCTTTTCCTGGCTTTGGATTACTGCATGATTTTCCCGATGCCATCATGCTCATGTTTTGCTCCATATTCTTCAGTGATTCAGAAAGCAATAATGCGAGATTATTTACTGCAGTCATTACATATTGTTGTTTTGATGTAGCCATCCCGATTGAACGGTTTTGCAATGCCTGCATTGCCATTTCCGTATTAGAGTTAATATCCCTGATTTCCCTATTGACAAAATTTTCTATCATTGCCTGTCGTTTACTTAATGCAAGCAATGAATCTTCAATCATTTCCAAATTGTTCTGTATTTTCTTCTGCCCTTCAATTGTTTCAGGATATTTAGGACTCGATCGGTTGATGCTTTTAACTTTATCCATAAGATCTTCCTGATCAAATGAAACCCGCACCAAATTTTCGAGTATGGCTCTCAACGCATTAATATCCTCGCCCATTTGTTCATTTTCCATTTCCATCTGCATCTCAAATAATGATTCACTCATTTTCTGCATTTTATCAGATGCCTTTTGTTGATGCCCAGATGCTTTTTTCATCTGGGATTCTTTAAGATTTTTACTGCTCTCTTTTAATTCGTTTTCAATATCCTCCTTTTGATCTTTCGGTATTTCAAAATCGGTTGGCTCCTCAAGTTTCTGATTCAACTGTTTGAGCTCTTCAAGGTCATCTTCTATTTTCTTGAATTCCTTATTAAGTTCCTCTTGTTTCTTGCTCAGCTGTTCACTATCTTTTTTCTCACTACTTGCCGTTTCATCGGCCAGTTTCTTTTCCTCATCTGCTAGTTTCTTTAGGTTTTCAATTGATTCAGTCAGTTTTTTATCAAACTCCAGTTGCTTGAATAGTTCTAGATTCCTGTCAAGATCTTTCTCAATATCCTCTGACTGCATTTGCATTTTTTCCAACATATCCCTGACTTAATCCTTATTCAGTTCATCCATCATTTTTTGGAGTTCTTCGAACATTTTCTTCATTTCGTCAGACATAATATCTTCAAACAGCTTCTCAAGTTGTTTCTGCTTTTCCAGAATATTCTCATCAACCTGTTTGATTTGTGATTCCTTGGTATTCATTTGCTTGTTTTCAAGCTGCATCTTATCAACCTTGTTTTGAAGGTCTTTATGACGCTGTATTAGATTCTCTATCTGCTTCTTATCCTGATAGTTAAGGTCCTTTTTATTGAAAAGATTCTCATTCAGCTTTTCAATCTCTTTTTGAATTGCCTTGACTTCTTTAATGGTTTCATCAAAATCATCCTTTAGGTCTTCCTGATGTTTGTTAACCATTGAATTGATTTCATCCAAAGAGGGTATTCTGAAGGTCATTTCCTGTGAACGAGCCGGTTTATTACCATTTACACCGTCATTATCCCAAACTATAAAGTAGTAATTTATGTTTTCTCCAGGTTCCAAACCAAGGGAAAGCAGGTCAAAATAGTAATAAAAGTTCTGCTCTGTTAAATTGTTCTGAATTGGAACCTCAACAGACATTTCTGCACCCGATACGCCATCAATCAATCGTGTTAGTTTATATTGAAGATTCCTGAAACCGTAATCATCATTAATTAAACCTCTGAAATACAGCCTATTATCGTAAATACTGTCGCGGTATTGTTCTATATTGATGGTAGGATATAAGTCGGGTATTGCATTTGCAAAGAATTTCAATGAGTCATTATTGGTAAGATGTTTATTTCGGCTGTTAATTGTAATGGCTGTTCCATCCATTAGTCTGTGACTTGTGGTGAAAACGTTGGATTTATCAGAAGATAGTATGCGTTGTTCGTTTCCAATGTTAAAAAGAATAATATCCGCATCCCTTGTATAAAACTTCCATTTTAGAGTGGACCCCTGAGGAACATTTATATCACCTACATTAGAAATCACTTCTGGCTTTTTATTTAAATACGTAGGATAGGTTAATTCAATGTCGTAATTAAGTATTATGGGTTTAGGGAGAACGGTAATAGTATAAAAGTTGCTATAATAGCCTGAGGCCAATAGCCTGAAGTTCTGGTCTTTTTGAATTTTCTTAAAGGTATAATTGAAATTCAGCTTGTTTTCTGCATTCATACGGAATTCATTGCCATCAACCTCAAGGTATACTTCAGCAGGGATTTCATCGCCTGAAACTGCAATTTGCAGAGTGAAATCCTCCTGTTGTACAGCTGTGAGATCCTTATTTTCAACAGTCAGTTTGAAAGGAAGTGGTTTTTCAAATTTAATGGAATGATTAATTAGCCGATTTCCGGGTTCAGTTAAAATATTAGGCGAAGCAACAAGTAAAACACTGATTATCAGTATAGGTGGGAGAGCCAGATAAAGATATCGTTTGTTTGATGCATAGCTTACTGCTGATTTGAAAGGAACACTTATAAGTTTCTCTGATTTCCGATTTATACCAGCTATTATAAGATCATAATTATCAGGTGATTCATCTGATAGTTTTTTTAGCTGCAAGGTGTTGAGCAAAGTGTCCTTGACTTCATGAAAATGCTTTCCAATAACGGTGGCTGCCATATCATGAGAGATGCGAGGTCCTATCTTGTATAATTTAAGCAAAGGATTGATTATATATCTGATAATTAGTGTTGTACCTAAAACAATGTAAGTATAGAATATTACAGTCCTAATTGAGGATGAAAACCATGCAACTGATTCAAAGAGTGCAAAAATCAAAAAGAAACTTCCAAGCAGTGCAATACTATAAAGGGCCCCTTTTATCAAAAGATTAGTATAGTACTTTTTGATAAAGGCATCCAGTTTATCAATCAGAATAGTATAATTATCAGGCATAATTCAATTCTTCTAAAACTTATCAACAAAAGCATAAAGTTATTGCTAATCAAGAATAACGGCAATCTTTATTGCTTATTTTATAATTTATCAGACTCTATTGTTATTCAATTATTTGGCATCAAATACTTCAATCCCCGACCAGTCGTCAGGTAATTGTTTTCCGGTAATATTTCTGCAGCGATTAATATAGAAAGCAGCTGCGGCATCAGCTGGATTTATTTTCACAACCTCTGTAAAGATTTCAATCGCTTCCTTAAAGTTTCTATTTTTATATGCCTCTATACCCTTTCCAAACAGTGGTTTTGTTTCTGTTTTAAGCACTCTGATATCTTCAGGCTCGCCATCAAGCACCTCAAAAATATATACAGCTTCTTTTTTACCTTTAACCCTTGCTACATCTAGAAAGCGGAAATTATACCTTCCAGGATTGTTCAGTTTGATTAGACTATCTTCACTAATGATAATTGAAGTCTTATATATTTTTGTTAGTCCTTCCAGTCGGGAAGCCAGATTCACGGCATCAGAGATAACGGTTCCATCAATGCGCCCCTCCCCTCCTACTACGCCCAGCATAAGATTGCCGGTATGAATTCCAATACCCGAATCAATAGTTGGCAAATTCAGATCGAGTCTATCGGCATTGAAATGTTGTAATGTCTTTCGCATTTCAATGGCTGCATCAATGGCATCATCAACTGATTCATGGAATAATGCCATGATGGAATCACCAATAAATTTATCAATAAAACCATTATTTCTCCTGATCACAGGTTCCATATATCCAAGGTAATGATTGATAAAATCGAAATTCTCTTTAGGGGTCAATCCTTCTGAAAGTTCAGTGAATCCACGTATATCACTGAAAAGTACTGACATCTCCTTTTGAACCTGATCACCCAGTTGAATATCCACAAAATTTTCTTTTCCAAGAAATTCAAGGAACTGATTAGGAACAAAGCGCGAATATGCTTCGTTCATTTGCGATATTTTAAAAATATATTCACGTAATCGGGATGTCATCAAATTATATCCCTCTGACATCACCCCAATTTCATCATTGGTTCTGACAATTGTATAATTATCGAGCATTCCTTCACTGGTAAGCCGCATATTTCTCACCAGTTCATTTACCGGCCGCACAATATCAGCAGTTGACCAGCTAACGAAGAATAGAATATAGATAAATGCAACCACAATGCCACTGATGATTCCTCCGAACATCAGAACATTGTCAAGAGCACTTATATAATATAGGTTTGAACTGCCAAATTCATCTTTAATGTCAACATCCGGCCCTAGAATATCTACCAATCTACCCATCATAATTCGTAGTTCACCGGTAGAAACATCTCCCATATCTCTGATAGGCGTGAGACTGAGGAGTAGATACAGCATAACTATAGTCAGTGGCAGCAAGGTAGTCATTGCACTGGCTATATAGAGCCGGTTTCTAATCTTGCCACTGTTTTTTCTGAATATTCTTTTTTGAAGCTCATCACGTGAATAAACAAATTCAATATATCGGATGTGTACAAGATGTTTTTGCCAGAAATAGATGAATAGAATACTTAAAAGTGATGCAACCAATGAAATGAAAAGATAATTGGTATATAATCTTCTTTCCAGCTCATCAGTAAACATTTCAGGACTTTGTGTCCTGATGAACATTATCACATGCATAACAGTAAAGGCAAGCAACACTATTCCGGCATTGATTAATGGTGTTTTCAACAGAAACCTTCGACAAAACCTATAAAGTTGGGGTGATACATTTTTACCTTTCCTTTTTCTTCCAAAATATCTTTTGAAAGGGAAGTTGAAGCCGAATCCCAAAATCAGACTAGTGAGGATTACCAGCCGGAACATCATATTCATCGACTCCGTGAAAGGGGAATTCTTCCTACCGTTCCTACTTGAAGGAGTTACCATACTGGTGGTAGTGCTATCGCCTTCACTTTGGATTATTTCGAACTTACTACTGTTTCTTTCGTTAAAATCAATCGACAAATGCCCCTTTCCATGTTGAGCCTCTTCAGTCTGATTTATTTCCTGTGGCGACAAACTAAGTTTTCCCTTGTCTTTAAGTGATGGAAAGCTTTTGAGAACCATAAATCCCAGTACAGGAAATACAAGCAATAAATAGAGTAAAAGAGGGAAAGTGAAGATTCTGCCAGCCAGGTATTTAGGCACCTGTGAAATCTTTTTGTCCTTACGCCCCATTGTACAATTTTTTTATGAAAAATGGTTGTTCCACAATCTACAAAGTTAGTTAAATATAACCTGCCCAATAAGTATAACTATCAACTTTAACAAGTGTTAAGAAATATAGATCATAGAGTCTCTTTTTTGTTTTTCTATCTTTGCACCAATAATATTGTTATGAAAGAAATCAGAGTAAGATTTGCTCCAAGTCCAACAGGGCCGCTTCACATAGGAGGGGTGCGCACAGCACTGTATAATTATCTGTTTGCAAAAAAGAACAATGGTAAGTTTCTGCTTCGTATTGAAGACACTGACCAAAACAGATATGTACCGGGTGCCGAGAAATATATTATTGATGCACTCAAGTGGTGTGGCATAGAGTATGATGAAGGAGTAGGCATTGAAGGTCCTCATTCACCGTATCGTCAAAGTGAACGTAAGCATCTTTACTTTGAATATGCGGCGCAGCTTTTGAAGGAGGGGAAAGCTTACTATGCCTTTGATACGCCAGAGGATCTGGATGCAATGCGGGAGCGACTAACTGCCAAAGGAGTAGCGACACCACAATATGATTATCTATCTCGTTACGAGATGAAGAATTCAATTGTATTACCGGCTGATGAAGTGGAACGTCGGATTAAAAATGGGGATCCATATGTTGTTCGTTGTCTTATACCGGCAGATAGAGAAATTGTAGTAAACGACCTTATACGCGGTGAAGTGGTTGTCCATTCTTCAAAGTTGGACGATAAAGTCCTCTTTAAATCAGATGGAATGCCCACATATCATTTGGCAAATATTGTTGATGACCACCTTATGGAAATCACGCATGTAATTCGTGGGGAAGAGTGGTTGCCCTCGGCCCCACTCCATGTACTTTTATATGAGTATTTCAATTGGCAGGCGCCTGAATTCGCCCATCTTCCTCTACTGCTTAAGCCCGATGGGAATGGCAAACTAAGCAAGCGTGATGGCGATCGTTTGGGGTTTCCGGTATTTCCGCTAAGGTGGATTGATCCAAAGAGCCATGAAGTTTCATCGGGTTACCGTGAATCAGGTTATCTGCCCGATGCGTTTATTAATATGCTTGCACTGCTGGGATGGAATCCCGGAACAGAGCAGGAAATTTTCTCAATGAATGAATTGATTCAGGCTTTCTCAATAGAACGCGTTGGCAAACATGGGTCAAAATTTGATCCCGAAAAGGCTAAATGGTTCAATCATCACTATCTATCATCGTTGCGTGATTTGGATGTTGCCCGATTACTTGAGGAGCAAGTTGTTGGAAAGGGGTTGGAAGCTGAAATCAATTATCTGGTTAAAGTTGCAGCACTTATTAAAGACCGTGCAACACTTATACCCGACCTATGGGAGCAAGCATCCTTATTCTTTGTTGATCCTGTGAGCTATGATGAAAAGGTAAAGACCAAGGTGTGGCGTCCTGATACACCACAAATGCTGCAATCCATAATCGATTTTATTTCAATTCAAAAGGATCTTTCGTTGGAGGTGTTTGAACCTGCCTTAAAAGAATTCATTCACCAGTCGGGTTTAAATATGGGACAGGTAATGAACACATTGCGCTTGGCTTTGGTTGGATCGGCATTCGGTCCCGGAATTGCAGGTATAATCTCCGTAATTGGTAAGGAGAAAACCATTGAACGTATCAGAACCTTAATGGCTAAAGCCTGATTATAAGCATTATATAATATTTTTAAAATTTAAAGTCCAGAAGGAAGGATTCGAACTTTATTTGGGAATGATTTAGATCAATTCCACTACAGGTCCAGTGCAACTCCAGTGTAACTCCTGTTCAACTCCTGTAAAACATGGGATTTACAACAGTTGCACTGGAGTTGCACTGGACCTGAACAAGAGTTGAGAAAAATGGATACTTAATCAAACCTTATTGGTTGATAAGAAGTACTCGGGCAGAATTAAATCAAGTAAATAGTCAGTAATATGTTAGGTGATCAGCAATTGTATAGGAAATTGGAAGAGATGGGTATTGCATTTGAATACTTTGAGCATCCACCGGCACCTACAATAGAAATTGCGGTACAATACTGGAAAGATATAAAGCAAACAACTCATTGCAAGAATCTTTTCTTTCGGAATCACAAGGGCGACAGGCATTATCTGGTAATATTCGATCACCGGAAGGAGCTTGGAATTCATGATCTTGAAAAGTATCTGAAACAGGGTAAATTATCATTTGCATCTGAACAACGCATGCATAGATACCTCGGTTTAAAACCCGGATCCGTGTCGCCATTCGGATTAATAAATGATGTGGAACATCATGTTTATCTCTTTCTGGATAAAGAGCTATCGGCCCAGCCAAAAATCAGTTTTCATCCCAATGACAACCGTGCTTCACTTGTTATCAAATATGATGATTTCCTGAAATTCCTGACAGAAATGTCCAATGGTTTTGAATTTGTGGAGATGTGAGAAGAGACCTTCCCTATTTTGATTTCCGGTCCGTTTAGAATTGAAACATAAAGCTGTGGATTGCCCTGAAATCAGATTTCCATAATGCACTTTTGGTGTGATTATGAATTTATCAACATCCAATGCTTCCAATACAAATCCCGGCACTAACTGCACTGGCCAAGAATCAACCAAATGACGATGAAAATCAATACGGTTGAAACACATCCCCCGCCTAATTTCTTAGCCCCATATCCTGCTATCAAAGCTCTGATCAGTTTATTCATAATAGATCTTTTTATAAGAGTTGTAACACAAAAATAAGCATTCCTGCACAACAGAATATTTTCTCTCCTTCTTAATGCCATTCTAATCCCTGAACTTCTTGGAATGGGAAGTTAAATGAGCATATTTCAATATTTATAACGTATATTGGACGGTGTTGTCAAACATTTCGGATAAAGGATTCATTGTGTATTAATCACCTATAAATCAATAATATAAAGCAGTAATCAATCATAGTCGCAGGCAAATTATTATAATTTGAAGTTAAAGTAAAGGGCAGATAATACATGCTTGTAGTTGCATACATATTTATGAAAAGTGCTTGATTTTTCAATATGCAGCCTTTTTTGGAAGCATATTTCCCAATATATCAATGCATTAGTAATTTAGAACTGTTCTAAATTAGTTAAAAATTGATGATTAACTGTTTTTTGTTAGCTAATATTTCAGAATTTTGGGCCCAAATTAAGGAGCATTGACCAAAACAGCAAACATACCGGCCATTATGAAGAGGGGATTCATCGTCCTGTGGGCTACTGCTATATTTTGGTTTTATCTTGGAAACCTGATTAACTTTCACCAGAATCGCATCTGGGGAAAGATACTAATACCTGCATGTTTTACACATTCATCAGTTAACAACAAGGATTTTGGGTCACTATTAAATTCAGACCATGATTCTTTTTCATCGCTCTTTGATCTGGATTTTGATGCAATTGCAGATAATTCAATTGCTTCCACTGAATTTTTGGAAGCATATTCGATTATCGTTGACAACCCGTTCATTGAAATTCTTCATGATGCAGCGGTTATTGATGAATACCGATTGAGGGGACCTCCCGTTAGCTGAGAATTATTACCCGTAATTTCTTTAGAAAGAGCCTACCCATCTAAATGTGAGTAGTTTATCGGGCATTTACTGCATAATTCCATGCAGAATGATAAATTCAATTTTCAGTTTACTAAATCAATCTTTCCATTCACAATGAATAAAAAACTATTATTCCTGATAACTGGTTGTTTAAGCATTTCCCATTTTGCAATGGCACAATTTCATGCTCCTGCAGCTGATTCGGCCGATTTAAAGACAATCAACCTAAATGAAATAGTGGTCAAGTCATCACGAGAAAACAGTGTGATGATCAAGAACCTTGCCTCATCCATCACTTTAATGAAAGCCAAGACCTTAGAGGACAATAATATTTCATCTCTCAAGGACCTGGTAGGCTTTGTACCGAACTTTTTCATGCCTGATTATGGATCAAGACTTACATCACCGGTATATATTCGTGGTATTGGTTCAAGAATCAACTCCCCTTCCATTGGTTTATACGTTGACAATGTACCTTATTTTGAAAAATCAGCCTTTGATTTCGAATTCAATGATATTGACCGTATAGAAGTATTGCGTGGTCCGCAAGGAACATCCTACGGTAGAAATACCATGGGCGGTTTAATTAAAGTATACACCAAGGATCCAACAGAATCAAGGGATACCAAACTTTCCCTATCAGGGGGCAACTATGGTTATTTCAGATCTGATCTTTCACATTCACAGCCCTTGAGCTCAAAGACAGGTATTTCAGCATCGGGTTTCTATGGTAGAAGTGGAGGATATTTTACAAATGAGTTTGAAGGTACTTCGGTCGATAAGGATTCTTATTTTGGTGCCAGGATCAAGCTTGTACATCATATAACCGACAGGACCAAACTGCAATTCAGTTCAGGGTATGAACACAGCAATCAGGGTGGATATCCTTATGCCCAGCTAAACCTTGAAACCAAAGAGGTCTCCCCTATTAACTATGATTTTTATAGTTCCTATGAGAGAGACATCCTGTCTAATGCCGTTAATGTAGAACATGCAGCCAGTGACCTTATTTTACAATCGGTAACCAGTCATCAATATCTCAAGGATGATCAGAACATTGACCAGGACTTCACCGCCAAATCCCTTTTCTTTGTAAATCAGAATACCAACCAGAACATGTTCTCACAGGAGTTTACCATTAAGAACAAGCCGGGTCATAAGATTTCATGGGTTGCCGGAGCATTTGGATTTCTACAGTTTATTCAGGACAACGTCACTGTAACCTATGGGCCTGATGGTATCATAGCCTATAAGTTACCCGGTGATGCATCACGCATAAAG
>JAEYXG010000187.1 GCA_023428585.1 Bacteroidota bacterium | reverse complement strand
TCTTGTGTACTGTTCCAAATACCTTTTTTGAAAAAGTGCGGTTATTGACCTTTCTGGCAATGGCAAATAATAAACGGGCTATCAAGCTCTTCTTGATCTTGTCCATAATTCCTTTGCGGATGGCAGCATACAAACGGGGGACCCCAATGATTATGGTAACTGCATTATCCTTGAGTGTGCTCATGATATCGGCTGAAAGCATAGTTGGGCTTATGGCAACTTTAGCACCAATATATAGGGGGATAATCATGGAACCTACCAGGGGAAAGACGTGATGAACCGGTAAAAGTATCATTACCACAGAATCAGGATTATAGATCTGAATATGCTCGGATACGGCCTTGATATTTGTGGTTAAGTTAAGATATGACAGCATTACTCCCTTTGGACTACCGGTTGTTCCTGACGTATAAATAATGACGGCAGTTTTTTGAGGATCAGGTTCCGTAAAACTGATTAGATCACCGGAATCAGATGGTATTTTTATAGTCTCTTGATCAGTGTCTCTGCTTGACACAGATGGAACGGGTTCATTGGAGCTATTGCCAATAAGTGATACATTGGGGTCATCAATGAGCAGCAATAATGAATTTACACCTGCTATTGAAATTGATTGCTGAATAACTTCCTGCCGTGCCAGTGAAGTGAATATTACGGCAGGTTGACAGTCCTTGAGAATATATGCTGTTTCCTCAGCAGTGGCAAGATTGTCAATAGGCACCGGAACACCCTGCTTGTACCACACAGAGTAAAAGGCATAAATCCATTCAGGCCGGTTTTCAGCAAATATCACAACATGGCCACCAGCCTGAAGGCTATACCGGTCATTGAAGGTCATAATATTCCTTCGCAAGTCAGCATAGGATATTTTTGCATCACCATATGTTATGGCAATTTTTGATTCCAGGTTTTTAAGCATTCAAGTAAATGATTTGATGAAAATTGTTATTCCTGTATTCTCTGTATATTAAACAACCATGACACAGGAAATGATGTTGTGGTTGGTTTAATCAAACACAATAATCCACTGCTCAAAGATATACATAATCTGCACATGAATAACAATTAAAATTCCTCAAGTACCTGTTTTTGCAATTGAAGGAATCATCATGGAAATAAGGCCGATCAACAGGTTCACGAATCCGCAAATTATAAAGGCAAGTGCCAAACCTATTTTATCCGCAATAAAGCCGGTAGCCAGTAAACCGATCATTGCAGGGAACATGGTAAGACTGGAATAGGTAGAAAATACTCTCCCCAGCATGGCAGGTTTAATCTTGATCTGAATCAGTGATATGAAGGATGAATTATAGATTGAAGAACTGACACCCCCAATGGCCGTAAGAACAACAAACCAAATGAAGGCATTTGATGGAAGGAGTCCTGAAAAAAGAAATGTAAGACCGAACACCAAATACATGTAATTTATAATCTGAGCCTTGTTGAAATTTCGCTTTACAATTCCTATAAGCGCGCCTCCAGCCAACATGCCTGAACCCCAGAATATTTCTACAATGCTCATCTGCATAACACCTCCTCCAAAGTGATTAAGTGTCATCAGAGGGAATAATACAGCAATGGGCATTATTACGAATGTTGAGATCACTGAAAAAATAAATAGAAGAAACAACCCTTTATTCTTGACTATTTCATTCAAACCCTCTTTTATTTCCCTCATGACATGTGGTGATACCTCCGTATTTTCTTTCACCGGATTAGGGATAGAAACCATTAATAGTGTGGAAATGGCAAAAAGTGCTCCTATAATATCAATCATGAGAACAAAACTCATGTCAAGGATTGTTATGAGAATTGCTCCTATGGCAGGACCGGCAATTGCACTGACAGAATGAATCATCTGGTTTATACCTGCTATCCTAAAGAGCTGTGATTCAGGTGCTATTAGGGGTATAGAAGCCTGCATGGCAGGCATATGGAAAGCTGAACCAATAGATCTGGCAGCAGCAAGCAAGTAAATTTGCCATACTTCAACCTGCCCGAAATAAAAAAGTATGACCAAAATAAGGGTTGCCAATGCTATAAAACTATCAGCCACAATCATTACCAGTTTGCGATTCCATCGGTCAATGAAAACGCCTGTAAAAAGACCGAGAACTGACTGTGGAAGCAAGGCTGCCATGGCTGCAATTGCAAGAGTTTCGGCAGATCCGGTCTCTATGCTTAGCCAAAATATTATGGCATAGCCAACTATGGCACTCGTCAATATGGAAATCAGTTGTCCTGCCCAGATAAAGGCAAAGGTTCTCTTCCAGCTTTTCATGAGGAATTATTCAATAACCGGCTGCTTAGTTTCCACTTCGCCAATCAAGTAATCGTTGTTCACCCTGCAGTTCTCTAATATTGGTAACATCCTGACTCACTTCCAGTGTTCCTTTGTATTCACCCTGTTCATTGCGCATTGCGAAATATCTGATATAAATAAACCTGCCTTTCATCCTGATCCAGAAATCGGCGTGGTCTTTTTCTCCACTTCTGAATGCCGCAATAATCTCATTTACAACATGAACGCTTTCATGGGGGTGGCAGTTTTGTACCTTGCGCCCTAAAATGGCTTTACTTCTCGGAAAGATGCGTTGCTTGGATTCAGAGAAATGACGTACTTCATCATTTTCATCTACAAAGGTCAAATCAACAGGAAGCGATTCAAAAAGAACTCGTAGCTGTTCGCTATTCAAGAAACCTGTCCCCAAATTGACCATGCCGGGTTGGTCGCTCCCTATTATTCCTGAATCAATCTTTTTAATGGGAACAATGCCGTAACACCAGCCTTGTTCAAAGCTTTGAAGCATCATTTCATCCCAACTCTTTTCTGGAATGGCTCGCATTGCAACCGGATATACAATCTGTTCTTCCCTGAATATGATTGGATAAACCACAAAGGTAAGTTTACTCAGTTCCTTGTTCAGTATCTGTTTATCAGGCTTATTATCATGGAGCATTTTTTGTAGCACTTTCAAACTTCTTCTGAAATCATCATGAAATGACCACATTAGCTGTAGACAACGATATTGACTAAATACCTTTTCCAGATACGGAAACAGTATATTCTCCTTCTTTATATAATGGAGTTCATAAGCTTCCAGACCCTTGATCCTAAGGCCAAGTTCCTTGTATAATTCCGTTTCATCAGCGTGATTGCCATGATAAATTTCTTTAACAATGGCCTTTATCCCTGTCATCTCATTCTCAACTTTCCTGTTTTCAAGCATCATGTAATGAAGGAAGTGGCCTTCAGTGGGTTTATTCCATTCCAATGAACCAAGTGAGCGGTAAAATGCATTGATAATTTTACCGGTATTATGTTTGACCTTCTCAAATGATTCTTTTTCAAGCAGCAAACTGTCGAATACCTGCATGGCTTCAACAGCAGTAATTGTATCAAGCAAAGGTTTGTACTCTTCTATCAGCATTTTCCCATTCTCACCCTCTATAAGACGAGAAGCAAAAGTGACAAGGTGCTTCAATCTATCATTTGAATTGTTGATAAGTTCTGACATAGCGAATCGCTTATAATTGAATTAAAAAACGATGAATGGAAAATGTTTTGATATTGTAAGTAAGGATAGACATTTTACCATTTTAAACCGTTGCAAAAATACCGGAAATAATAGAGATGGGAAGAATAAACCTCTGCCAATTGAGAAAAATATTTGGATTTTAATGGTTTGAATATTTTCTTGAATGAGTAAGAACAATTGGATATGATGGGTGTTAGATTTGAAATAGAACAATGTTAACTAATTAAATAACAAACACTTAAATTCATTACTATGAAAAATCTCGTGAAAATTACCATGTTAACGTTAATTGTTTCTCTGTCAGCCATCATTCAGTCGTGTCAGAAAGAGGAGATGATCAACAACAAAAATGAATCAGCAAACAGTAGTTCCGATGAGTTGAAAAGTCTGGGATCAAACATCTTCTATGGTTCAACGGTTCCCATGGGGAATGGAACTGCACGCGCTTGGATTAAAGTTGACGGAAACGGGAATGGAGATCCTGTTGCAGTAGGTATTGAGCTTTCAGAGAAAGCCCTGGAGAACTTGCCTGAATTAAATACCGAATTTGTCCTTGATTTGCCCAAAAATAAAGGAGGAAATTTCTATACCCACATCTTGATAGGTTGGAATCCAAACGGACATTTACCTTTTTATGGTGTACCTCATTTCGATTTCCATTATTACTGGATACCAATAGAGGATAGAATGGCCATTGGTCCTGAAAATTCGCCCCTGTTTGATATTCTGCCGGCACAGCTATACATACCAGAGAATTACATGAAAGTTCCTGGAGGCGTACCGCATATGGGAGCTCATTGGGTTGATCTGATGGCACCGGAATTTACCGGAGGTGAATTTACTCGAACAATGATCTGGGGGTCATACGATGGTGAATTCATATTTGTTGAACCAATGATCACCACGGAATTTCTGTTGACACACCCTGATGAAGTTATCCCAATGTCACAACCAACTGCATTTCAGACAAGCGGATGGTATCCTGAGAGCTATAAAGTGTCATACACTGAACACCCGGGTAAATATTCAATTGTATTGGAGGATCTTGTTTGGCATACCGGCGAATAATTTCTTCTCAATATTGCTCTCATCAACATTCTTTTGATAAAAGAGGACAGTGAATTATTCGTTCATTGTCTTCTTGTTTTTTTATTTGAGATTCAAATCCCGACCAGTGGAGACCGTGTTAAAATTGTAAGCGGCAAATGATTGGTTATCATAGAATCAGCAAGGATTCCTTTTGGATAAATGTGGATCAACTCCAGTACAACTCCAGTGCAGGTCCAGTGCAGGTCTTGTATTTATAGTGTGGGACTGGAGTTGAACAGGAGTTGAACTGGACCTGCACTGGAGTT
Source organism: Bacteroidota bacterium (assembly GCA_023428585.1). Taxonomy (GTDB): domain Bacteria; phylum Bacteroidota; class Bacteroidia; order Bacteroidales; family Lentimicrobiaceae; genus Lentimicrobium. The sequence goes on along the minus strand of JAEYXG010000187.1, from coordinate 3,382 downwards.
GAAAAAAATGGATCCTAAACAAATTCCTTATGAATGGTAATTATAGCAACGCAATGAAGTTATGAGGCAAGATTATTTAATTGCCTCATAAGCAACATTTTAAAGGAATATTGTAATAGGAGGGCTATTTCCCAATACAGAACCGGCTAAATATATTGCCAAGAATTTCTTCATTTGAAACTTCACCGGTAATGGTTCCCAAATAATAGAGCGCTTGTTTAATATCTATGGCAATTAGATCAGAGGCTACATTGCTTTTAAATCCGTTGTAAATTGCATCAATTGAAGAGGTTGCATGGTCAAGTGCTTCGAAATGCCGCAGGTTGTATACAATTGTCTGGTCAGATAGGTTATTGAGTTTTACTGAATCCAGGAGCCGGGCAATAATAAGGTTAATGTTCTCATTCCTTTTAGCAGAAACAAATAAAGTTTCAAGTTCTACCAATCGCTGGAAACTATCGGGTTCTTCAACCAGCATATCTGTTTTATTGGCAATGGGGATGATTGGTTTGTCGGGGTCCTGCATTTGGGTTCTGATTTCAGCAATTGCATCATCAATCTCAACGTCAGTAGTATTATTGATATCAAACACATAAAGAACAATCCATGCCTGATTCATTTTATCATAGGTTCTTCCAATACCCATGCTTTCAACAGTGTCATGAGTGTGTCGTAATCCCGCAGTATCAATAAACCTGAAGTTTGTCCCTTCAATATTGATAGTATCTTCAATGGCATCACGAGTAGTACCCGGTATTTCCGAAACGAGTGCCCTTTCCTCATTAAGGAGGGCATTAAGTAATGTTGACTTGCCAACATTTGGTTTGCCTGCAATTGCTACAGGAATGCCCTGCTTCATCACGTTGCCTAAAGTAAATGATGATTTTAGACTATTGATTTCATTCTGAATGGTTTGAAGAAGTTTTAACAATTCACTTCTATCCACAAACTCCACATCTTCTTCACTAAAATCAAGTTCCAGTTCAATCAGTGAAGCGAAGTGAACCAGTCGCGCTCTCAGTTCACTTATTTTGCCGGAAAAACCGCCTCTCATTTGCTTGAGAGCCATCTGATGGGAAGTAATGTTATTAGATGCTATTAGATCGGCCACAGCCTCTGCTTGTGACAGGTCCATCTTGCCATTCATAAAGGCTCTGAAGGTAAATTCACCATGCTGTGCCATTCGGGCGCCGTGACTGATCAGCAACTCAATCATACGTTGTTGTATAAATGAGGAGCCATGACAAGAGATTTCAACTATATCCTGACCGGTATAGCTGTGTGGTTGCCTGAAAGTAGTTACAACAACCTCATCAAGCAATTCTTCGTTATCATAGATACGACCAAACTGGGCAGTTTGAGCAGGAATATTGATTAGTGGTTCACGTTCAGCTGCAGGTTTAAACAATTCATTGGCAATTTCTATGGCTTTTTGACCTGAAAGCCTGACCACGGCAATGGCACCAACACCTTGTGCCGTTGAAATTGCACATATAGTATCATTTGAAGATAAGTAGCTCAGATTCATGGCTTTTGAGTTAAATCTGTAAAAATTTATAAAAAAAAACTTTTAAAACGCTTTATTCATTGAACAAATTTAACGATTTTTGATTCTTAGGGGTTATTAATTATCATCACTTAAGTCAAACAAATTATGAGCATCTTAGTCAACAAACATTCTAAAGTTATCGTCCAAGGATTTACCGGAACAGAAGGAACATTTCATGCGCAACAAATGATTGAATATGGAACTAATGTTGTTGGCGGAATTACACCGGGAAAAGGAGGAACGCTTCATCTTGATAAGCCTGTTTTCAACACAGTATCTGATGCTGTTAAATCAACCGGTGCTGATGTATCAATAATCTTTGTTCCACCTGCCTTTGCTGCAGATGCCATAATGGAAGCGGCTGAAGCCGGAATTAAAGTTATTGTATGCATTACTGAAGGAATACCGGTTAAAGACATGCTCTTGGTTAAAGAATATTTAAAGGGAAGAGATTGTAGGTTGATAGGGCCCAATTGCCCTGGAATTATTACTCCCGGTGAGGCGAAAGTTGGAATTATGCCCGGCTTTATTCACCAAAAAGGCTTGGTTGGTATTGTAAGCCGCTCTGGTACTTTAACTTACGAAGCTGTTGACCAGCTAACCAAAGTTGGATTAGGGCAAACTACTGCGATTGGAATTGGTGGTGACCCTATTATTGGAACAACCACCCGTGATGCGGTGCAATTACTGATGGAGGATGATGAAACTAAGGGAATTGTAATGATTGGTGAAATTGGTGGTACAATGGAAGCTGATGCAGCCTACTGGATTAAGGATCATGGTACGAAACCGGTTGTTAGTTTCATTGCAGGGGCAACTGCCCCTAAAGGCCGCACAATGGGTCATGCAGGTGCAATTGTTGGTGGTAAGGATGATACTGCTGAAGCTAAAAAAGCTATTCTTAGAGAATGTGGTGTCCATGTTGTGGATTCACCGGCAGAAATTGGCTCCATGATGGCTCAATTGCTAAAATAGTTCCATCGCCGCTCAATGGCTGAATAACTTGCTGGAGGATATTGACTGAGTTAATCAATATATATTTAATACTGACCGGGTCTGTTTTGATTATCTAGTCTCTTCAATAAATTCGTAAGCTCCCAGATCAGGGAAAGAGTCGCTAATCCGACTCTTTTGTTTTATATCCTTGGTAATATCAATTAATGAAGTGTTGATTACTTCCATAGAACCTTTATTGATTACAGACGATAAAGTGCTGTCAGGTTCAAATTGTATTAACCCGGGGTCCATAAACCATGGTTCCTGATTTCGGATTGAATTACTGAAATGAGCAGGATCATTTATACTTTGAGTTGTCTTAACCAGACAATGATCAAAGAAGTAGTTGAAAGTTGAGCTATTTGGAGATTCATCCATGGTAAGTTCATCATTATTCTTTCCATACAAGATGCAGTTTCCAAAATAGGCTTTTTCGAGTGCCCTGGTTTGTACATTTTTATTGATGTCAATGTAATAGTTATTAAGAATAACACCCGAAAAACGCTGATAATTGTTCCAATAATTGCCAAAAGTACAATGTCTGAAATCATACGAACCTCCCAAAGTCAACGCGAGATCATAGGAGCCACAATTGCCAATTACACAGTTTGCAGCTTCAATGGTTGTTCCCTGGGCAAGCAATCCAATGCCGGTCATGTTGTAAATCATTGAATTGGTGATACGAAGCGTTGGATTAGACGAATTGCCGGTAGTGTCAACCTGAATACCCGTTTCACCATTTCTAATTATTGCATAATCAATTTCATTATTGATGCTGCCGGCATAAAGCCAAATCCTGCCCCATTGTCCGGGTAAGGTTTTGTAATAATCTTCAAG
>JAEYXG010000168.1 GCA_023428585.1 Bacteroidota bacterium | reverse complement strand
ATGTCCGACTGCTCTCTTCCAGTTGTTTCAATGGGTGCTGAGAACAAATCATCAAGCTTTTTTTCCAGGCCATCATTACCACCATGCATTTGTTTGAAGTTATCCATATCATGCGGTACATAAAAGCTGTATTGCCATGAATTGGCTTCAGTATAGTTAAAGTTTACTTCTCGTGCGTCAAAAGGCATGAACCAAGCTCCATTATATCTTGCCCTCATAAATCCTGTATTTGAATCAAAAAGATGCTTATACCCCTGTGCTCTGATCATAAAGTTCTCAGAAAATTGTTTTTTACCAATTGATTCTGACATATTAGCAATGCACCAATCGTCATAAGCATATTCTAAAGTTTTAGAAACTGATTCATGATCTGATTCTGCAGGTATAAATCCATACTTTTTATAATATGAGAGACCAAAATGATCCTGATTGGCACTTTTAAGCATTGCTTCAAATACTGTTTCAATATTATAATCTCGAATGCCTTTCATATATGCATCTACAATAACAGGTATGGCATGGTAGCCTATCATACACCATGTTTCATTCGCAGCTAATTCCCAAACTGGCAATAAACCGCCATCCTCATACTGTTTGATAAATGTTCGGATAAAGTTATTTGTTCTTTTTTGATCAATGATTGTCAAAAGGGGATGTAGAGCTCTGTATGTATCCCATAGTGAAAATACAGTATAATAATCGCGCTCTGTTTTATGTTCCTTGAAATCACGGCCTAAATATGATCCATTGACATCACTGAAGAGATTAGGACTAACCATTGTATGATAAAGGGCTGTATAAAAAACTGTGAGAAAATCACTATTTGCGTCATCAGGTTTTACTTCAATTTTACTTAGTTCTTCGTTCCATAGTTCTTCAGCCTTCTTTTTAACCTTCTCAAAATCCCAATCCTTTATTGAGGATTCAAGATTTAACCTAGCATTTTCAGCACTGATTGATGAAATACCCACCTTAGCATACAGAGGGCGTCCGGAAGATTGTCCAAAATTTAATATTGCCTTGATATTTTTACCTTCAACATGTTCCATTTCAGTAATAGGAATATTGTTCAGGGCCATTTTTACTTCTGATATTCTATCCGAGAATTCAATAACAAAATACACTCTTTGATCATTTGCCCATGCAGTTGAACCTCTATAACCTTCAATTTCATTGTCAGATACTACTTTAATCCATGAATTGGTAACATTATCGCGATGTTCAAGATCAATCAACACTTTCTGAATTTCCCCATTTTTGAATGTATATGAATGAAAACCCGCTCTGTTGGCAGCTGTCAACTCAACATTTATATTATCATCCAGTAATTTTACACTATAGTACCCAGGTGATGCAGTTTCACTCTTGTGAGAGAATTTGCTCCTATAACCGGGATTACCATCATAACCATTATTCCAGTATTCTTGACCTGTGAAAGGCATGAGCAGAATATCTCCATAATCCGGGATACCTGTACCACTTAAATGAGTGTGACTGAAACCATAGATGATACTGTCAGTATAATGATAACCGCCACAACCATCCCATCCTTCCAACCTGGTATCTGGGCTCAATTGTACCATTCCAAAAGGAACCGTGGCTCCCGGAAAGGTATGGCCGTGACCACCGGTACCAATAAAAGGATTGACACACTTAATGAGGTCTACCTGGGCGAAGCCTGAAGTTTTTATGCTAAATATTGCTATTAACATTAATAATGCAATTCTGATATTCATCATTGGTATAAAATTTCCTTTAATTGATTAATAACTAATTGATTAATTATGATCAGATCATTCAGACAATGACTCAGCCATTGAACAAATCATTTCAACTTTCCTTAGATCAGTCAGTAAATGAGAGGATGGAAAAACATCTGAAAGTTCACTATTCTCATATCTCATTTTGCTCTTGAATAATCCTGATGCAGAAAGGTGATATTCCCTGCACCCAGTGGCTTCTACGAGTTCAGCAAAGTTTTTCTCATTAATGCCTGAGCCAGGCATAATTATAATGCGTTGTGCTGATTTCTGAACCAGTTCAGTAATAATCGGGCTACCGCTTGTTGCCTGAAATGCCCCCCCCGATGTTAAAATCCTGTTGCAGCCAAGCTCAATTATTTGTTCAAGTGCTGAAAACTGTTCTTTGACCATATCAAACGCTCTATGAAATGTAACTGTCATCGGACTGCACATTTCCACAACTTCCTTCATCCTACATGTATCTACAGTGCCATCAGAATTCAACATCCCAACTACAACCCCTGAGGCTCCGGCCACCTTAGCAGTAAATATATCAGCCTTCATTACATTGAACTCAGCGTTTGTATATAAGAAATCCCCACCCCGTGGCCGAATGAGAACATTAACAGGGATTTTCAAATGTGAAACGGCATACTCAATCATGCCTTTTGAAGGGGTTACTCCACCTATATTCAATGCACTGCAAAGTTCTATGCGATCAGCACCCCCTCGTTGCGAAATTAGAGCAGATTCAATATTTTCAACACATATCTCTATCAAGATCTTTTTGTTCATGTGGACAAATTTAGCCTAAAAACAATTCATTTAATCATGATTGATCTCGCTTTTGCTGAATCATCATCTTTTTGATCATCTTGCTTGAAAGTTTGCAATATATTTGTTTGAATTTTAGTTCAATTGACAATTATCCTTAATAATTAAGCGGCATGAAAAAGATTCTCCTGATTTCCTTATTCTTAACTATCGGTAACCTTATGATGGCACAAGATATTAGCGGTGCTTGGAATGGAATACTTAAAATTAGAGGCATGGAACTCAGAATTGTATTTAACCTAACTAAAGAAGCTGATGGATATTCATCAACCATGGATAGCCCGGATCAAGGTGCATTTGGCATACCCATGTCTACTACTGAATTTAATAATAATCAATTGAAGCTTACTCATACTGCTGCCACAATTGTATTTGAAGGTGCGTTATCTGGGGAGGAGAAAATTATTGGAACCTTTACCCAAGGGGGACAATCATTTCCTATGGATTTGACCAGGAGTGTTCCTGAAAAAAAGACTGTAATCAGGCCACAGGAACCTAGTAAACCTTACCCTTATCTGACAGAAGATGTAGTAATATATAATTATACTGATTCAGTCAAATTGGCTGGAACTCTATCAGTTCCACATGATAAAAGCAGATATCCGATAGTAATATTAATTTCTGGTAGTGGACCTCAAAACCGGGATGAGGAACTTCTTGGACACAAACCTTTTCTCATCATTTCCGATTATCTAACAAGGAATGGAATAGCGGTATTGCGTTTTGATGACAGAGGAACCGCAAAATCTACAGGGGACTTCAGTTCCGCTACTTCATTTGACTTCTCAAAAGATGTAGAAGCGGCTATTAATTACCTTAAAACTCGTAAGGACATTGATAATACTCAAATTGGACTTATTGGCCATAGTGAAGGAGGAATTATTGCTCCTATGGTTGCATCTCGTTCAAAAGATGTGGCTTTTATAGTATTGATGGCAGGTACCGGCGTTAGAGGAGATGAACTTTTACTAATGCAGCAGGAAGCCATTGGCAAAGTTTCAGGTGCTTCAAGTGCTGAACTTGCTGATATGAGGTCTATTAACCGGCAATTGTTTGACATCGTTTTGAGTAACAATAATCCGGATTCTCTCAAATCGGATTTGAAAAGACTTATGCATCAGGTTATAAATAACATCCATGATTCTCTGATACCGCAAGGAGTTTCTAATGATGATTTCATTGAAATGACCATTAACCAAATGGATTCACCATGGATGAAGTATTTTATAAAACATGACCCGATTGATAATCTTAAACGGGTTAAGTGCCCGGTATTAGCTATTAACGGTTCCAATGATCTTCAAGTGCCCTCAAAAGTCAATCTTAATGCTATTCAGCAGGCATTGCTAAATGGAGGCAATACCAATGTGACGATCAATGAAATACCGGGTTTAAACCATCTCTTTCAGGAAAGCACAACCGGCAACCCATCAGAATATGCCGAAATTGAGCAGACTGTTTCTCCTGTTGCATTAAAAATAATTGCCGACTGGATAATAAAAACAACTTCCAGTCTTTAAGACAGTCTTTTATCTAATTTGTTCAAGATTTTACTATTGCTTGGCTTTTAGATGCATCATTGTGCTTCAAGCAACCAAGCTCCATGTTATTGCTGTTACAGATTTAAATTATAAAGTTGTTTAATTGCAATTACATAGCAAACAATTTGAATAATCGGTGCAGATTCCAATTGTAGCTTTCATAAAAAAAGCTTGAGCAACCTTTCAAGGCAAGTAGCCTCATCTTCAAATAAATCGTAACTTGCACTAAATTTAATGAGAGCATATTGTGAAAGATAAAGTGGTCATTATCACCGGCGGGTCGTCAGGTATTGGCTATGCATTGGCTGATGAATTTGGCAAGCTAGGAGCAAGGATTGTGATTGCAGCAAGAGATCAAGGAAAGCTTGAACAGGCAAAAATTAATCTTCAGCACAAAGGTATTGAAGTAACCACTATTCCTTGCGATGTAAGTAATGAAGCTGATTGTCAAAATTTAATAGATACAACCATAAATCAATTTGGCACCATTGACATCTTAGTCAATAATGCCGGAATATCCATGAGGGCAGCATTTATCAATACCGACCTGGATGTATTGCGTAAGCTGATGAATGTTAATTTTTGGGGAACAGTATATTGCACAAAGTATGCACTGCCATATCTCTTAAAGGCAAATGGTAGTTTGGTTGGTATAATATCAGTAGCAGGATATATTGGATTACCAGGTAGAACAGGATATTCAGCATCCAAGTTTGCAGTCAGGGGATTTCTTGATACTCTCCGGAGTGAGAATACAAAGTCGGGACTACATGTATTGGTAGTTGCACCTGGGTTTACTGCAAGCAACATACGAAATACCGCACTTACGTCAAATGGAAAGCCACAGGGTGCAACACCTCGTAATGAAAGTGAAATGATGTCAGCTGAAACGGCAGCAAATAAAATTGTCAAGGCTGTTATTAAGCGAAGAAACTCATTGATACTCACATTTGTAGAAGGTAAATTCACCGTATTCCTTAATAAGTTCTTCCCCTCGCTTGTTAGTAAATTAGCCTACAACCAAATGAAAAAAGAGCCCGATTCACCATTATCATAATAGGAAAGAATGCAATAAAACATTATAAATCATTTATAAATCAAATCGAAATGGAAAAACTAAACTTGGAAATACTCCTCCTTGAAGGTCTTAATGACCTTAAATTTGGAGATACACCTGCAACCGTTGAGAAAATCTTGGGAAAACCACAGGAAACTAAGAAGCTTAGCGAAGATGGTGATGAATTTGATGAAGAACTCGATACGATTCTTTGGGAATATGATAATGAAGGATTAACAGTATTCTTTGAAGGTAAGAATAACCATGTATTATCATGTTTTGAGACGGATAATGCCGATGCAACCCTTTTTGGCAAGAAGGTATTCGAAATGAACGAAAAACAAATCATCGAATTAATGAAGGAAAATGGTCTTACCCAGATAGATAAGGAAGAAGAGGAGTGGGGTGAGAAAAGGGTTTCTTTCGATGAAGGTCTAATCGATTTTTATTTTCAGGACAATGACCTGATTACTGTTAATTGGGGTGTTTTTGTAAATGAAGATGGTGAGATAGAAGAATTTGATGAAGATGAAGATTAGTATTTTTTCATCTTTATCATTTCAGAAAGCTGCTAATTGAAACCTTTATTCAGCGGATGAAATTTTAATATATTATCTCTAAGATATTCGCGGTCAATATGAGTATAGATCTCCGTTGTAGTTATAAAAGCATGTCCTAACATGTCTTGAACTGCACGGAGATCTGCACCATTCTCAACAAGATGAGTTGCAAATGAATGTCTGAATGTATGGGGGCTAATTGTTTTTTTGACACCTGCCATGCTACCTGTTTTTTTTACAATCTCAAAAATCATTGCTCTTGTTAGTTTCCTTCCATACTGGTTCAAGTATAGTATATTCTCATGGCCATTCTTTATTGGCAGATGGACCCGGCAATAATCCCTGTATCGCTGAATTTGTTGTATAACTCTTGGGCCTATAGGTACCAATCTCTGTTTATTACCTTTTCCTATTATTATAACATATCCTTCCTCAAGAAATAGATTGGTGAGTTTTAGTTCAATCAGCTCACTAACCCGCAGGCCACAACCATATAAGGTTTCTATTATGGCCTTGTTCCTTTCACCAAGTGGATTGCTTAGGTCAATAACACCGATCATTTTCTCGATCTCTAGTTGTGAAAGGACTGCCGGTAACTTTCTCCCTATTTTTGGCATTTCGAGCAACTCTGTTGGGTTCTCTTTAATAATATTCTCTGTAATCAAGTATCTGTAAAAAGAACGAATACCAGAAATAATTCTCGATTGGCTGCTGGCTTCAATATCAACCGAAGAAAGAGCTTTTACAAAATCTTGCAGGTGTGCTAGCCTCAGATCACCCGGCAATAAACCCGTCTGATCTGATGAAATGTATTTGGAAAGCTTCACTATATCACTACAGTATGCCTCAATAGTGTTGGTTGATAGGGAACGCTCTATCTGTAACCAAGCTCTAAATCCCTTAATTAGTAACTCCCACTGCATAGACTGCATGCTTATTTTGACTAACTTTGAAGTCAAAAGGTAAACCGCAAATTTAAAGTATTCAACCACTTAAAGCATTAAAAATGTAATGTTGCCGTTTTTTTTATTCTACCATTTGGAACTTCCAAAATATTTTGTATTTTTGCAGTCCTAAAAATTAAAGGCTTTACAACAATGGCTAAGAAGAGCAAAGAAGCACGAATTCAGGTGATTTTAGAATGTACTGAGCATAAGACCAGTGGTATGCCAGGCACTTCAAGGTACATAACCACTAAAAACAAGAAAAATACACCTGAGAGACTTGAGATTAAGAAGTATAATCCCATTCTCCGTAAAATGACTATCCACAAAGAAATTAAATAATAAAGCACCATGGCAAAGAAAGTTGTTGCTACCCTTAGAACTTCTTCGGGTAAGGATTATGCAAAGGTTATTAGAATGGTTAGGTCGGAAAAAACAGGTGCCTACTCATTTAAAGAAACTATTTTACCTAACGATCAGGTTAAAGATTTCCTTTCGAAAAAATAATTTCTACCGAAATAATATAAGCAGGGCCTTTTCTTGTTAATGGAAAAGACCCTGTTTTGTATTTTTGTATATTGAGGTCTTTCCCTTTTGATTACTTTTGCCTTACTTATCATTTATTTATTACTATGGGTTTTTTCTCCATCTTCTCAAAAGATAAAAAACAAGAACTTGATAAAGGACTTGAAAAAACTAAAGATAATTTCTTTAGTAAGTTATCAAAGGCTGTTGTTGGCAAATCAACTGTTGATGATCAAGTGCTTGATAATTTGGAAGAAATTCTTGTAACTTCTGATGTTGGTGTTGAAACAACCCTGCGTATTATTGATAGAATTGAAAAAAGAGTTGCACGCGATAAATACTTAGGCATTGGTGAGTTAAATAGAATTCTAAGGGAGGAAATTATTGAACTTCTTGATGAAACCGAGCACCCTGATCTAATCAGGGATTTTGACTTCCCTAAACGTGATACTCCTTATGTTATAATGGTAGTTGGTGTAAATGGAGTAGGCAAAACTACCACCATTGGCAAACTAGCTCATCAATTCAAGAATGCTGGTAAAAACGTGGTACTGGGAGCCGCTGATACTTTTAGAGCCGCTGCTGTTTCACAACTGGAAATCTGGGCTGATAGGGTAGGAGTCCCCTGCATTACACAGGGTATGGGTGCAGATCCGGCTTCTGTTGCTTTTGATGCCCTGAAATCAGCCATTGCACGTAATGCCGACGTCCTGATCATAGATACTGCAGGACGATTGCACAATAAGGTTAACCTTATGAACGAACTTTCAAAGATTAGAAAAGTTATGCAAAAGCTACTCCCTTCGGCACCTCATGAAATTCTGCTCGTTCTTGATGCTTCTACAGGACAAAACGCTATTGAACAGGCACGACAGTTTACTGCTGCTACTGAAGTCAATGCTTTGGCCCTAACTAAGCTCGACGGAACTGCTAAGGGTGGTGTAGTTATTGGTATTAGTGATCAGTTTAAAATTCCTGTCAAGTATATTGGAATTGGCGAGAAGATTACTGATTTGCAACCTTTCGTTAAAGAGGAGTTTGTTGATTCCCTATTTAACTCCTAACATTTTAACGTTTGATCGACCTGATCATTCCTCTATTAATATTCTTTGATTTGACAATATTAGTTATCACATTAATTGTGTTCCATTTTAATTCACCTTGCCTTTGAAGACAAAACTTGTAAATCATAAATCGGTAAACGTTATAACTCTTGGTTGTTCCAAAAACCTTGTTGATTCTGAGTTCATGCTACGTCAGTTGAAAGCGGCAGGATTTGAGATACAACATGATACAAATACTCATTCTAACGTAGTCATTATTAATACCTGTGGCTTTATCAATGATGCGAAAGAAGAATCAATAAATACCATTCTTTACTGGTCCGATCTTCGCAAAGAAGGTAAAATTGACCAACTGTATGTAATGGGATGTCTCTCTGAAAGATACAGAAAAGAGCTACAAGCTGAAATACCGGAAGCTGATGGTTTTTATGGAGTTAATGATTTGAATGCTCTACTGCAGACTTTGAATGCGCCATTTAGAAAGGAATTACTAAGTGAAAGAATTATTACCACCCCTTCACATTATTCCTATTTGAAAATAGCCGAAGGTTGTGACCACAAATGTGCTTTCTGTGCTATCCCTATCATAAGAGGTAAGAATATCTCCAAGCCGGTTGAAGAGTTAATAAAAGAAGCTGAGTTCCTTGCAGCTTCAGGTGTGAAGGAAATTATGCTGATTGCTCAAGATCTTACATGGTATGGAAAAGATATTTATGGGAAGCAATATCTGGCCCAATTGATTGAAAGGCTTAGTGAAGTTAATGGAATTGAATGGATTAGATTGCATTACGCATATCCTCTCAAGTTTCCAATGCAAATACTTGATGTCATGAGAGATAATCCTAAGGTTTGTAAATATATTGACATCCCTTTGCAGCATATTAACAACCGTATATTGAAATCTATGAAACGTGGGTTAAGCGGTGATGATACAAGAAATTTGATTGAAAACATTCGAATGAAAGTTCCGGAAATAGCAATAAGAACTAGCTTGATCGTAGGTTATCCGGGTGAAACCAATGACGAATTCAATGAACTTAAACAGTTTGTTAAACAAATGCGCTTCGAAAGGTTAGGCGTATTTACCTATTCTCATGAGGAAAATACCCCTGCCTATAAATTGATTGATGATATCCGACCAGCTGTTAAAGCACGTCGCGCCGAGCAACTGATGACGTTGCAGCAGCAAATTTCCGAAACCAGGAATGCCTCTATGGTCGGGCAGATAATTAAAGTAATACTTGACCGGAAGGAAGATAATACATGGATTGGTAGAAGTGAATTTGATTCCCCTGAAGTTGATAATGAAGTTATTGTATCAGTGGTTGAAGGATCTTATAATACCGATGATCTCCATAATGGCAAATTTGTCAATGTAAAAGTTAGCGGATATGATATGTATGACCTTTTCGGAGAAATTGTAACTTAAAAGAGCATTTGATTGTTTGTTTGCTTCGTTCAACATTAACACTTCATATATTCTTGCTTTACCAAGTGACTTGGCACAATAATATTCAAAATAGAGATTAGCTAAGATGAAAAAGTTATTCAATCCGTTTACTAAATACGAAGGCTACCAATGTTTTGGATGCTCACCAAACAATCCTTTTGGACTTCAGCTCAGTTTTCATGAAGAAGATGAATTCGTAACTGCAAGCTGGGAACCGATTGACCATTTTCAGGGCTGGTTTAATACTTTACATGGAGGAATTCAGGCAACTATGCTTGACGAGATTGCAAGCTGGTTTGTGTTCGTTAAATTAAATACTTCAGGGGTAACTGCTGAAATGGAAGTGAAATTGAAGAAACCGGTCAAGATGGATGAGGGTAACTTGTTTCTGAAAGCACAATTACGGGAAATGAGAAGAAATATTGCTGTTATTGATACTTATCTATATAACAGTAAGATGGAATTGTGCACAGAGGCTGTTATGCACTATTTTACTTATCCTGAAAAGCTAGCCAAAGAGAAGTTCTGGTATCCCGGTAAAGAAGCATTCTACTTGAGGGATCCGTTGAAATAAAACTTCTGTTGACTCCAATGCATAACGCTTATTTTCTGTAATAATCATAGTTCTCAGAGTCAATATTGGTGAATAGCTTTATCCAGTTGACATTACCATAGTTTTTACCCATTCTCACAATAATCAGATTGTTTGCAGGATCACAATAAATAAACTGTCCTAAAATTCCTTGAGCCCAAAAGGCGCCTGATGAGAGTCTTCTCCACTGATATGAATAAGTGTATTCATTCCTTGTTCCCTCATTATCGTTATTATTCAATGTCTTTTCAATCCATTGAGATGAAATGAGTTGTGTTCCATTCCAGTTACCCTTATTCAGATAAAGTCGACCGAATTTAGCGTAATCCCTTGCTCTTGCATTAAGGCAGCAAAATCCTTTAATTGTATGATTTCGGCGTGAATCAACATTATAGGTTGCATTATATTCCATCCCCATTGGTATCCAAAGCTTTTCTTGTAAAAATTGATTTAGAGGCATACCGGTTGATCTTTCAATTGTAAGTGACAAAAGGAATGTATTAACGCTAATGTATTCAAACTCTGTATCAGGATCTTGTTTTATATCGAGTTTGGAAATATACTTCAACAAGTTGGTACCATAATAATACTTTGGCATATCAACAAAGGGATTCTTGTAACTCTCAGTATAATCAATTCCTGATCTCATATTCAGCAAGTGCCTTATAGTGATCTTTGATAGACTGGAATCCAATTCAGGAATGTATTTAATGATACGTTCCTCTTCATCCTTAATAAATCCCTCATCCATTGCTATTCCCATAAGGGCAGAGACTACTGACTTATTAACCGAAAATGAAGTCAGGAACGATGCCGTATCATATTTGTCAGCATAATACTCATATATCAAAGTATCATTCCGAACAATCAGGAAAGCAACAGTATTTGATTCATTCAGAAAATCCTCAAACGATTTGGGTTGAAATGTTGAATATGAGTTTATTAGACGAGGAAGCGAATTGTTGATTCTGTTTTCAAAATGGAACTCTTTTTCTCCCTTGTTGATAGGTACCTGAGGGAATTTCTTATAGTCATCTATATTGGCAAAGTTGTAGTAAAAAAAACGCCCAATGTGGCATGATGACATGAAAATACTTAAAAGTAATAGCGATAACAGGTATAAAGATTTCTTTCCCATTTGCTTGTGAACATGATTTTCTGTAAATTTATCAAATAATGATCAATAAATTTTAATATCTCATGATACATAATTTACACGTAAATTGGATAGACGGAGTTTCGTTTAACATCAATGCCGATAATCACAACATTATTATAGATGCTCCGGTAGAAGCAGGTGGCGAGGATAAGGGTATAAGGCCTAAGATGCTAATTTTAGCCGCTTTGGGAGGTTGTACAGGTGTTGACATTGTCTCAATCCTTCAAAAGATGAAGGTAACCTTAAATAGTTTTAAAATAGGTGTAGAAGGCAACCTTTCTGAAACTCATCCTAAGGTTTATGAATCAATTGTATTGAAATATACTTTCAGCGGTCATGAACTTGATAGGTCAAAGCTGCAAAAAGCTATTGAGCTTTCGCAGGAGAAGTATTGTGGTGTTACTGCCATGTTGAAGAACTCCGTAAAGATCAGCTATGAGATAATAATTGAATAGACTGGAATGCAATCTTACCAGGAATACTCTCCGCTTTATTTTTATTTATTAGAGTGTTGACGTTTTACAATTGCTATCAGCTCATTTAGAATCATTGCTGTTGCACCCCAAATAAGATGATTGCCAATCATATAGCCGGGCACATACATTAACTGTGAATCATAGGTTTTAATTGGATATTGCCCCACTGCACCATTGTTTAAAAAGTGATTGAACGGAACTATAATAATTTCAGCTACTTCTTTATCATCCTGAACAAATACAGGTTGCTCTTGCATAAATGATACTACGGGGAAAATAATAAAATTACTGGGTGGGACATATAATTGTGAAAGTACACCAAGCGTCTCTATTTTATTCCTTTGAATGCCTATCTCTTCTTCAGTTTCTCTATAGGCAGTATCCACAAGGTCTTTATCATCTTTCTCTGCCTTGCCTCCGGGGAATGATACTTGTCCCGAGTGAACGCCTTTGTATTCAACTCTTTTAGTGAAAACAATCAAGGGGTTATTATCTTTATCTGGAAAAAACAGTATCAGCACGCTGCTTTGCTGAGCGCTTGACACATCAGGCTTTTGCAGCAAGAGTTCTTTTCTATTTGCTGGAGCGAGCATATCATGAGCATAGGTGCCGGGTAGGGGAAGAGCCAGAGCTTTCTTGAGTTCAATGATAAATGAATTAAATCCTCCTGAAATCATAAGCGTAATATAGAAAGTAATGATTGCTCAAATATAATTTATTAAAACACTACGTGTATCGGTAATTTGATTAATTTTATGCGTTAAATATTCAAGTATCCATGGTTAAGGAAAAAGATATCACCAAAATAGCTAAAGACGAGAAAACCGGTAATGTTTATGAACTTGTACTATTTAATGATAACGTTAATGAATTTGTATTTGTTATTGATTCCTTGATTGAGGTTTGTGAACTTGATCCTATTCAAGCTGAACAAATTACGCTTATAGTGCATGAAAAGGGCAAATGTGGGGTCATATCCGGAACTCTTGATGAATTAAAGCCAAAATACCAAATATTAACAAATAGAGGCCTAACGGTTTCAATTGAATAGTATATAACCAAATTCAATATTACTACCGTATGTCATTAACTTTGATCTTTTTACTTATAGCGTTGGGTTTAATCCTCTTGCTGATAGAAATTTTTGTTGTTCCGGGGACCTCCATCGTCGGAATTGCTGGCGGTGTATTGATTGGATTTTCAATTTGGCAGGCATATAGGGTCTTTGGTTCTGATAAAGGTCATCTTGTTGTAATTGGAACACTTGTGCTTGTTGGTATAACGCTCGTACTTGCATTTAAATCAAATACATGGAAAAGGATGATGTTGAATACAAATGTAGATGGTAGGGTTAATGAATTAGAAATTAATAAATTACATGTTGGTGATTTGGGAAAGTCTGTCTCCCGCATTTCACCGGCCGGAACCGCGCTTTTTTCAAATGAGCTTTATGAAGTTCATACTCAAGGCGACTTTATTGATCAGGAAACTGAAATTGTAATAATCAAGATTGAAGACAATAAAATAATTGTAAAACGTAAATAGAAAACTATGGAACCTGGCATCTTATTAGTATTGGCAATCGGAATTGCATCCGTAATCGGCTTATGGATAATTTTTTACTTTATTCCTGTGGGACTATGGTTCTCAGCACTTTTATCAGGAGTAAGGGTATCACTTTTACAACTGGTATTCATGCGTTGGAGGAAAGTGCCTCCTTCAGTAATTGTTACTGCCATGATCAATGCTACTAAAGCCGGCTTGTCAATTACCCGTGATGAACTTGAAGCTCATTATCTTGCTGGCGGAAGAGTCAAACTTGTAATCAATGCATTGATTTCTGCCGATAAAGCCAATATACCATTGAATTTTAAGGCTGCTACAGCTATTGACCTGGCTGGTCGGGATGTATTTGAAGCCGTTCAAATGTCAGTCAATCCGAAGGTTATCAACACCCCTCCAATAGCTGCTGTTGCCAAAGATGGCATCCAGTTGATTGCAAAAGCACGTGTTACTGTCCGTGCAAATATTAAACAATTGGTTGGGGGTGCCGGCGAAGAGACGATTCTTGCAAGGGTAGGAGAGGGCGTTGTTTCTTCTATTGGTTCATCCTTATCCCATAAAGCTGTATTGGAAAATCCTGATTCGATTTCAAAAGTTGTCCTTTCAAAAGGACTTGATTCAGGAACTGCATTTGAAATTCTTTCAATTGATATTGCTGATATTGATGTTGGAAAGAACATTGGGGCTCAACTTCAAATGGATCAGGCTAATGCAGATAAAAATATTGCTCAGGCCAAGGCTGAAGAAAGAAGAGCAATGGCTGTGGCTTTGGAACAAGAAATGAAGGCTAAAGCACAGGAAGCCCGTGCTAAGGTAATTGAAGCTGAAGCTGAAATTCCATTGGCAATGGCTGAATCTTTCAGATCAGGAAATATGGGTGTGATGGACTATTATAAGTTCCAGAATATTCAGGCAGATACGAAGATGCGTGAATCTATATCGGAACCTCCAAAACCAAAACAAGGGCCAAAGGGGCCTGAAGCCCCAATAGTGTAATCAACTTCCAAGCGCCCTGATTAACAGGGCGCTTTTTTAATACTTTAAGTTATATTTTTGTTGTTACTTTTTAACCAATTTGAAGTAATTAGTGAATACCCAAATCAATTACCGTCATTTACTCAATATCTGCCAACCTTTACTGAGCAGAAATGAAAGCTCATTGCTCAGAGATGCATATACCTTGATTTGTTCTGAGTATAATAACCAGTATTCTGTATCCAATGAACCACTGCTTGACCACGTAATCAAGTTAACAAGAGTAGTGGTTGTTGAATTGAATCTGGGTTTTATATCGGCTGTCAGTACATTATTTTGTTATTCAAATCCTAAAAACCCAAAAATTTCAACGTTTTTAAAGGATAATAAATTGACTGAAGTTATTCCAATTATTGAAAGTTTCAGAAAAATAGGTGAATTGCCTACTGATAGGTTGATAAAGAATGTGGATAATTTTACCGGTATCATGTTGACCATAGCCGCCGATGTCAGAGCTATTTTGCTATCATTGGCTGAAAACCTTTTCTTGCTCCGTAATGCCGGTACAATTGACAAGTCAAACCTCTCTCTCATACTTGAAAAGGCATCTAATATCTATACTCCTCTCTCTCATAAGCTTGGATTATATCGTATTAAGTCGGAAGCTGAAGAATTAATATTCAAATTGACTCAACCTGATGACTATCTAAATCTTAAAGAAAAGATAGAAGCAGAAATTAGTCGTAATAGGGATTTTATTCAAAAGTTTACTGAGCCTATAATTAGTGAGCTGGGTAAAGCGGGCATCCGTTCTACAGTAAAAAGCAGGACTAAATCTGTGTCATCGGTTCACTCAAAAATGACAAAACAGAAAGTTCCATTCAATGAGATTTATGACCTATTTGCTATTCGAATAATTATAGATTCCAGACAGGAAGAGGAGAAGGCTGATTGCTGGAAAGCATATTCCATAGTAACTAACCTTTATGATCCTGAAACAAGCAGGATGAGAGATTGGATTACCCTCCCACGATCAAATGGTTACGAATCACTTCATATAACTGTCAAGGATAAAACAGGTAAGTGGGTGGAAGTGCAAATCCGAACCCAGCGCATGGATAAGGATGCTGAACTTGGCAATGCTGCACACTGGAAGTATAAAGGATATAAAAGCAATGTTGACTCTTCCGAATGGATGAACACTGTGCGTGAAATACTTGAAAATCCAAATTATACTGAAGAGCTCCTTGTCAATAA
Organism: Bacteroidota bacterium; assembly: GCA_023428585.1. Taxonomy (GTDB): domain Bacteria; phylum Bacteroidota; class Bacteroidia; order Bacteroidales; family Lentimicrobiaceae; genus Lentimicrobium. The sequence goes on along the minus strand of JAEYXG010000168.1, from coordinate 2,236 downwards.
AGACCTTACTTCAAAATTACGCGAGGATAACATATATGTTTTTACTCCTGCAGGTGATCTGATAAAAATGAAAGAGGGTTCGACAATATTGGATTTCGCCTTTGAACTGCATACCGTTATTGGATCAAAATGCTCAGGCGGGAGAGTTAATCATAAAATAGTGCCTATCAGACAAAAGCTTAAAAATGGAGATGTGGTTGAAATAATTACATCCAAAAACCAAACTCCTAACAGAGACTGGCTTGGGTGGGTAGTATCTTCAAGAGCAAAAAATAAGATTAAGAGGTATTTAAAAGAAGCTGAGTTTAAACAAGCCGAAACCGGTAAAGATATCCTTCGACGGAAGCTCAGCCAATTAAAAATGGCTTATAACGACGAGACAGTTAGCAAACTGATTGCTCATTTCAAGTTTGAAACAGCATTGGAATTGTATCAACAGTTGGCCGAAGGTAAATTAGAACCCTCCTTAATAAAGGAGGTCTTAACAGGTCAACATAAAGAAAATGTTGAAACTCCACTGGTTAGGGAAGCACCTAAACAGATAAATAAAACCTCCGAGAATACCATTGTTGTAAATGAATCTGCTGAATTGCAAGGTTATATACTTGCCCAATGCTGTAATCCGGTGATGGGCGATGAGATATTTGGATTTGTTATGGCAATTGGAGGTATAAAGATTCATAGAGCAACCTGTCCGAATGCTCCTCGATTGAGATCAAGGTATCCATACCGGGTCATGAATGCCCAATGGTCAAAAGTTGCTGAAGGATCACACTTTATTTCATCTCTTTACGTAAGTGGTATTGATCAATTAGGAATCCTGAATTCAATTACCGAATTATTGTCAAACGAGCTTAAAGTGGATGTAAGGAATATTTCATTCAATAGCAAAGGAGGTAAATTTGAAGGAACTATAAAAGTAAGTGTAAGAGATTCAAGACATATAGATTCTTTGATGAAGAAAATTGAAGGAATAAAAGGAGTAACCAGAGTAAAGCGTATTCAATAAGAGTATTATGGAATTTTCAGGTTATTATAACAGTGGCAAACTCCTGAAAGAGGGGAAATGCTATTCATTTAAATACATTAAATGTGTGACTCTAGAGGACAATAATCAATATATGATCCTTGAAGATCTCTTTGGAATACGACATTTTATTGAATACCAGCCATACAAGGCATATAATCTTGAAGTTTCAGACGATATCCAGTGCCTTGTCGCAAAAATCAATTGCACCGGTAGGATATATCTTGAACCTGATCATCCGGTTTACAAGGTCGGAATGAGCTATCTCTTCAATATTATTTCTGTTATGGAACAACCAGGAGGCTACCAATTTACTGTTAATGATTGCTTTAAGAACGAAATAGTTCTCAATATTGAAGGGAATTTACATCATCTGCCCAAAGTTGGAGAATCAATTTCTGCTAGGGTTGAAAGCATTAAAAAAGGAACTCCTACCTTGGAGTTGGATAAATTGACGTTGCTTCATCAGGGTTAAGATTGTTAATAACGAAGCGCCAATATCATGTACCTATAGTTTTGATAGGGCTTTCAAGTTATCAACAAATGTTAATAAGTCATGTTAACATAACGTTAACATTTTTTATCCAAAAACACTTGACAAAGCCTCCTGATTTTTGTAATTTTACAACATCAGGCCAACGATATGGTGAGAATCAGAAGATGAGCCTGGAGTGAAAAACCGCAAGGAAGAGTAACTCTGGAATCTCAGTTTTTCGCAGGGTGGATTGAAGTAACCGTCAAAAGTTAACATTGAAGTCCGGAAAACAGATCTGACCTAAGGAAAAGCATGAAAATGCTATCCATCAACGGTAAGTTATGACTGCTTTACGAAGTAGGACATTTACGAAGCGCCAAAACAATAACCTGAGGCTTTACGTCAGTTACGATTGGCCTAAAGCAGGAGGGAAGCCACTTGAAAGAGTAGTTTCCCTCCTTGTTTTTTTATTGTCGTATATTTGTCCGGTTAGCTCCTCTTTTATATAATGAATCTACATGATATCCTTCAGCTTGATCAATCGAGAAATAATGTAGATCAGGTTGTTAAAATGGTATTAGATAATCCTGCTCTTTTTGACTCCCTCTGGTCAATTTTTAAGGAGAACAAAAATCCTATCAGCAGAAGAGCATTGTGGGCTATTGATGTCTTAACTGAAAATCAACCATTTATTAATGAATCACATCTGGAAACATTAATCCAAATGCTTCAAA
>JAEYXG010000152.1 GCA_023428585.1 Bacteroidota bacterium | reverse complement strand
AATAGTCACCCTGCTGAGCTCACCGGCCTCTGACTTCATTACCGGACAAATCATACAAGTTGACGGAGGATGGACAATATGGTAGAAAAACCCACTATCATCATTCAAGCTCGCATGAACAGTGAACGGTTGCCGGGTAAAGTCCTCATGACCATTGGCGGAAAACCCCTCATTGGAATCCTTATTGAAAGACTCCTCAGGGCAAATCTTCCAATTGTCCTGGCTACCTCCATTAATAAGGAAAACGATGTGCTGGCCGACTTTATGGCCTCGCTCAATATTCCCTGCTTCAGAGGCAGTGAGGAGAATGTGCTGGAAAGGTATCTTAATGCTGCAAGGCAATATAATGCCAACCCCATTTTCCGTCTCACAGGCGACAATCCACTGATGGATCCCTCTCTTCTGCATGCGGCCCTTGATCTCTATCATTACGCCGGCGACTCAAGAACCTATGTTGCCAGTGGCATCAGCCATTCTTTCCCTTTAGGCATCTCCTGTGAACTCTTTTCACAACAACTGCTTAAGGAGGCTCACCTTAATGCTTCCACCTCCGCTGAGCTTGAACATGTTACCCCCTATATGCATCAGAATAAACCCGGCAATATCCGCATCATCCCATTGACCGGTCCATGTGACCGTTATCACTACAGACTTACCGTCGATACTCCCGAGGACTTTCAGCTCCATAAAATACTCATTGAACAATATCATGCCGACAAACTCAATGTGGAAGAGATCATTCATATTATGGATAACCATCCGGAATTGCAGAATATCAACAGTGCCATCCAACAGAAACCAATCACATGAGCCAATACCTGATCCTACATAAACAGATATTCAAGGCAGGCAACCATTCCATTGTGCCCATCAGGATGAGTGACCGTCATCTAATAATGAAGTGGCGCAATGAACAGATATACCACCTCCGCCAAACCAAGCTGCTCACCGAAGCCGACCAGGATTCCTACTTCAATACTGTTGTAGCTAACCTCTTCAACCAGGATCAACCTGATCAAATACTTTTTTCCTATCTCGAGGGTGAAACCTGCATAGGCTACGGTGGATTGGTGCATATCAACTGGAACGATCAAAATGCCGAGGTCTCCTTCATCATGAATACCGAACTTGAAAAGGACTATTTTGAATTGCATTGGATCAATTGGCTCGGGTTGATTGAACAGGTGGCCTTCAATGAACTGGGGCTGCATAAGATATTCACCTATGCCTTTGACTTGCGGCCCAGGCTTTACAGTGCACTGGAGCATGCATCATTTACCCGTGAATCAACACTCAAACAACACGCCGTCTTTAACGGTCAGTTCATTGACGTTGTCATTCATTCAAAAATCCATTCCGCTCTCTTTCTCCGTAATGCCCGATGGTTTGATGCAGCCCTGACCTACCGGTGGGCTAATGATCCACTGGTAAGGCAATATGCCTTCAGCAAGGAGGCCATCCCTTGGAATAACCATCTGCAATGGTTCAACGGTAAAATCAATAATCAACACTGCGCCTATTATATCCTGCACGAATCAGGAAACGGCATAGGCTCCATACGCTTCGACATGCAGCAGGATGGAACTGCCATGATAAGCTACCTGGTCGATCCCGCCTTTCAGGGTTACGGCTATGGAAAAATAATCCTGGAAAAAGGACTCGAACGGCTCAAGGAACAGCACCCCTCAATTGCAGGTACTTACGGACTCGTGATGAACGGCAACCGCGCATCAATAAAGATATTTGAACTGCTCGGCTTCACAAAAACCAATGATCAGGAGGGGATCCTGAGATTTGAGAAGCTTTTATAGCAATGCATCATCATTGCAATTGACCAAATGAGAAAAACAGGTAACCTACCCTCCAATTGAAACAGAGCTTTATAATGAAAATAGGTAATAAAACCATATCAGAAAACTCAGGTGTGTTCATCATTGCCGAACTCTCTGCCAACCATAATGGCAGTCTGGACACTGCCATTGAAACTATTAGGGCTGCCAAAAGAGCAGGTGCTGACTGCATTAAGCTACAGACCTATACTGCTGACACCATAACCATCGACTCCCGGGAACCCGACTTCATGATCAAGGGAACCATCTGGGAAGGGAAGAATTTATATCAGCTCTACAGGGAGGCATATACCCCTTGGGATTGGCACGAGACACTGTTTAAAACAGCAGCTCAGGAAGGAATTGAATGTTTCTCCTCTCCCTTCGATAAAACAGCTGTCGACCTTTTGGAGAAGCTTGATGCACCGGCCTATAAAATTGCCTCCTTTGAAATAACTGACATCCCGCTCATAGAGTATGTAGCTTCCAAAGGAAAACCCGTAATCATCTCTACCGGTATCGCTGCAGAAGATGATATTCTGCTGGCACTCGATGCCTGTTACCGTATGGGTAACCACGATGTGGCCCTTCTGAAATGCACCTCCAGCTACCCTGCTCCCATTGAAGAGGCCAATATGGTTATGGTAAAGGATATGGCCGACAGGTTCAATGTACTTACCGGATTGTCAGACCATACCATGGGTGCTACCGTTCCGGTGGTTGCCACTTGCTTTGGTGCCAGGATCATTGAGAAACATTTTATTCTCGACCGTTCCATTGGGGGCCCTGATGCATCCTTCTCCATGACTGAACCTGAATTCTCAGCTATGGTGAAGTCAGTGCGGGAGGCTGAAGCTGCTCTTGGCACGGTTGATTATTCCCTTACTGAAAAGATGGTTGAAAGTCGCCGCTTCTCCCGCTCACTCTATGTTGTGGAAGATATCGGCGCAGGCCAGGCTTTTACTGAAACCAACATCCGCAGCATACGCCCCGGCTATGGCCTGCATCCCAGGTTCTATAGCAATATACTGGGAAAAACAGCCAGGACCGATCTTAAACGGGGTAACCGCTTAAGTATGGATGATATCAACCTTTAAGCAATACGGCTTTCTTCTTGGTTTTTCCCTTATTCTTAATAGTGACAACCTTTTGATCGGGACTATTGCCGGTACTGCCAACCACCCCATTATTCATCACTTTCATCTGGTGGTTGATTGATTCCTGATGTATGGCCTTGAAAA
>JAEYXG010000122.1 GCA_023428585.1 Bacteroidota bacterium | reverse complement strand
AGTTGGGATACATACCAACAGGAGTAGTATTGACAATTAGCTTTGTACGTTGAATCAGGTCATCATCGAGAGAATCGTAGCTAATCATTTTTTCATTGACAGGCTTCCGACTAACGAACCTGAAGTTCCAGTTAAGCTTTTCAAGTACAAATGCAACAGCAGCAGAAGCACCGCCGGTGCCAAGGATCAAGGCATTACCGGGCGCGCCACCTATAAAATCAAGCAGATCAGATTCAAAAGCAGGAGCATCGGTATTATAGCCTTTAAGATATAATTTATTATTTTGACGAGTTATTCTTACAGTATTAACAGCATTGATCATTCGGGCTTCATCAGACAAATCATCCAGCAAATGAATAACCTGTTTCTTATAAGGGATAGTTATATTAAGACCTTTAAGGTTAGATTGTTTATTCAGAAGACCAGGGAATTCAGCAATACTTTCAATAGGGAAGAGTTCATAAATAGCATCAATATTGAGCGACAAGAACTTATCGGTAAAGTACTTTTTTGAGAAGGAGTGGCTTAAGGGGTAACCAATAAGACCATACCTGCTGCTCATTTTTAATATATTTGATTGTTAGTATTAGAATAATTCACTGATAATATCAGCAATTTGGGGGTCCTCTTTAAGAAAAGGGGCATAATCAAACAAATACTCAAGATTGGCGTTCCCAAGAGTCAAAACGAATTGCAGATGAGCAATTGCCTCTTTAGGTTTCCCAAGCATGTAGAGATAAGCAACTTTTCTAAGTTGAAGAAGATTGTTGTGCGGTTGTACCGCCAATCCTGAGTCAAGCACTTCAAGAGCAGTTTTATACTCATCAAGTTCAGCATATAATGCTGAAAAGTCAAGCCAGATATTCTGATCATCAGGAGCATACTTTGCTGCATCGGCAAATGAACTGGCGGCATCTTCAAATAAGCCCGCATGCTGCTGAACGATTGCCAGTGTGGCAAGATACTCAGGGTTCTCAGGATCTTGGGCCACACCTTTTTTCAGACAATAAAGTGCTGATTTAATATCATCCATTTCCTCATAGGCAACGCCTAAGCCAATCCAAGCATCAGAAAAATGAGGGTCAATTTGAATAGATTTCTTGAAATACTCAATTGTCAAAGGAAATCTTTCCATTTTCTCATAGCACTCGCCGATAAGATAATTAGTAAGAGCCGTTGGTTGTTCAAAATCAACAGTAGCTTTGTATGTATCAGCAGCCATACTATGTAAGTCCATATTTGAGAGAGATGTCGCCTTGTTATAATATACCCAGATTACATTAGGTTTGATGGCAATGCTGAAATCATAGGCATCAATAGCCTTTTCATAAAGCCCAAGTTCATTGTAAGCCATACCAAGGTGATACCATACCAAGTGAGAATAAGGATGTTTATCAAGGAATGCTGAGAAATAGGCTATACTTTCAACCAATTTGCCCTCTATGTCAAAGCAAAATGATAGTTCGCTGACAGCAGTCTCGTTATCAGGGTCAATATCCATGATTTTCTTGAAGTACTCTATGGCTTTTTCATAATTGGCTATGTTTTCATATTCATAGGCAATATTTGTCAGAATACCAACAACATCTTCATGTTCATTAATTGCCTTGTTGTACTCCTTGATAGCCTCATCAGACCTGTGCAATTTACTGTAAATGGCACCTTTAGTGATGTAAATATCACTATTGGTAGGATCAATATTCTCAATTTCGGCCAATATTTTCAGCGCTTTTTCAGCTTTGTTGGATGCAGCAAATAGTCTAGCCTTCCTTATCTGCAGACTTGTATTGTCAGGGTATTGTTCAAGCCCTAAATTAACAGCTTTTGAGGCAAGTTTAAGTTTATTGAAATTTAGATAATAATCTATTATATCTTCGTATTCCTCTGAATCATAATAGAAATGCATACCCTCACTAAGCATTTTTTCAAAACGCTCAAGTAACTCATTTAAATCATTACCATCCTCTTCGTGGTCAAAAAAATCATCCATTGTCCTTGTTCCTTCTTCGACTGCAAAAGTAAGCTTTTTTGCAATAGTGGTTAATGTTTTATACTTTTATAAGCAGTTGATACTTGATCAAGTGAGCAATAAAGTTACAACGGTGTTGTGGCTAAATGGACTAAAAATGCCAATAGTTATGAGCAAATTGCTGTTAATAAAACATTAGTAACATTTATTAGGTATTTTTGCATTTGTTAATACAGTTTTATGACATTAATCAAGAGCATTTCAGGTATAAGGGGCACTTTAGGCGGTAGACCGGGTGAAGGATTAAGCCCCATTGACATAGTAAAATACAGTAGCGCTTTCGCCGAAATACTGAGGAGAGGAAGTTCTGATAGGTTAAAAGTTGTTGTCGGAAGAGATGCACGAGTTTCAGGGCCTTTAGTCAATAGTCTTGTATGCAATACCTTAATAAGCATGGGAGTTGATGTAGTTGATATCGGATTATCAACAACACCAACAGTTGAAATGGCTGTTATTGATTTAAGATGTGATGGTGGTATCATCATTACTGCCAGTCATAATCCATGGCAATGGAATGCCCTGAAATTATTAAACAAATCAGGTGAATTCATAGATGATGAAACAGGCAAGCAACTATTGAACATTGCAGATACCGGTGATTATACGTATGCAGAGATAGAATCCCTTGGTGCTATAACTTATGATGATAGTCAGATAAGGAAACACATAGAAAAAATACTTGATCTTCCTTATATTGACTCCTTTGCAATAAGAAATGCCAAATTCAAAATAGCTGTTGATGCGGTCAATTCAACAGGTGGGCTTGCAATACCTCTCTTGTTAAGGTCATTGGGAGTTGAGCAAATAGAGGAACTCTATTGTGAACCTACGGGTAGGTTCCCTCATAATCCAGAGCCATTACCTGAGAATCTTACTGAAATATCAAAAATAGTGGTCAAATCCAAAGCAAACCTTGGCTTTGTTGTTGATCCTGATGTGGACCGCTTGGCAATAGTATGTGAAGATGGTGAGATGTTTGGTGAAGAGTATACACTAGTTGCAGTATCCGATTACATCCTTTCAATAAATCCCGGAAATACCGTGTCAAATATGTCATCAACACGTGCATTGCGTGATATAACTGAAAAAGCTGGACAGCAATACTTTTCTTCAGCTGTGGGTGAAGTAAATGTTGTTAAGCGTATGAAAGAGACCAATGCTATAATAGGTGGAGAAGGCAATGGGGGGGTTATACTACCGGAATTACATTATGGACGGGATGCGCTTGTTGGAATTGCACTTTTTTTAACTCATCTGGCGAAATCAGGTAAGAAGTGCTCAGCACTTAGAGCTTCATACCCTAATTACTATATTTCAAAAAACAAAATTCAATTAATGCCGGAAATGAATGTTGATCATATTCTTGCTTCGATAGCTGAGAAATACAATAGACATTCCGTTAATCAGACTGATGGTGTGAAAATTGATTTTGACAAGGAGTGGGTACATCTACGAAAATCAAATACCGAACCTATAATAAGAATTTATTCAGAAAGTGATTCTGAGAGTAAGGCTGAATCAATTGCACGTAAGATTATTGATGATATAAAGGAGGTAATACGGAAATAGAAGTCTCAACATATACAACTTATGGCTAAACGAAGAAAAGTTAGGAGGTTCAGAAACATTACCTTCAAGTTTACGGTACAACAAAAGAGCAGAGTTGATGCTTATTGTCGGAAACATAGCATTACTCCAATAAGAATGTATAAGAGAGCCATCATGATGTTTCTCTCTAACAATGGATATGGTGATAACTATGTACCGGAGCTGGAACCAGCTAAGAATCAACTGACTATATTTGACCTTATTACAGAAGGAGCAACAAATGAACAGTAAAAAGATTAGTCAAGAGGAGCTTCAATCAATAATAATTTAGAATCCTGGTTAGCAATAAACTTTACAAGTCCATCAATATCAGAAATTTCCATACTATCACGTTTTCCGGCTTCCTTTTCTTCATTGAATGCTAAATGAATGCTGCCTTGTATGACAAATACAAAAAGTACATTACTGTCGTTATGAAGGTTATAGCTTACAGATTGGCTTTTATTCAGATCAATTTTAGATATCCATGTTTGTTGATTTATCCATAAAACATCTGAAATAACTTCAGGTGAAGCAACCATTTGGAATTTACCCCGACGTTCACGTTCATTAAACTGGAGACATTGAATTCTGGGATTTATGCTCTTGATTTTTGGGAAGAGCCAAATTTGAATAATTTCAAGTGATAAGGTATTGGAGTTATTGCCTATTGAATAATTAATTCCTGAGCCAGCTGAAATTATCTGCACATCATCTGGCCCCAGTGTGAATTCATTACCAATTTGATCCTGATATTTTAATTCACCAATCAGCGGAATAAGAACAATTTCAAGATTCTTTTGCTCATGCATATCAAATCCTTTGCCGGGTTCCATTACTTCATCATTGAAAACCCTTATCACGCCAAAACGTTCACGCAAAGGATTGAAATAATCGGCAAAGTTGAAGCTATGCCAGGTTTTAAGCCAATGGTAATCAGCAAAAAACCTTTCATTTGCTCTGTGAATATTTATTTTCATAGAAAGGGATGTTCTTAAAACGCCATAGTGCTAAATTAACAAATTATTATACAGCACTAATATATAGCAAGAAGCTGAGCCGCAATAAAATAAATAGGAAGTTAATCATGTAAAAGAAAAATAAGCAAGGATGTAATGTCGATTCCCAAAAGCATAGGATAGAAAAATAATAGCAGAAAGCTAAAAAAAAAGGACAACTAATTTGTGATTGAATCCTATCTTTTTATATTTGCTACGGTTTTTTTACGGCAGATTGCCGGTTAAGGTTCTTTGCAGATTCCCCATCTGCCCGGGCCCGTGAAAGAGCTTCAATAAGTTCTATTTCACTTTTTTATTAATTATTCTTAAAAACCAATGAAAAAAAACATTTTAATCATCGGAGCTGCCGGAAGGGATTTCC
>JAEYXG010000074.1 GCA_023428585.1 Bacteroidota bacterium | reverse complement strand
GATAGTGAAAGCAGGAGTAAGATTAAGTGATAAGGTCATTCGATTTTGGATATATAATCCGGCTGAATTGGCGGAAGAGGTGAAACATCAGGTTTTTCAACGTTCATTTTCCACTAAAGGCGATAATAGAGGTCTGGGCTCTTATTCAGCCCGGCTACTGACAGTAAAGTATCTGAAAGGAAAAGTGTACTTCACTTCCGATGGCTGTGGAACAACATTCTATGTTGAACTCCCCCTTCATATTGTATAGCTATGACCGTTGAAGATACTTATCAATAATTGTGATTAGTTGATTTTCTTTTAAAGGCTTTGAAAGAAAATCATCACAACCGGCTTCCCTGAATATTTGTTGATCACCGGGCATCGCAAATGCAGTTGTTGCTATGACTGGTAATTGCGGATTATTCTTCTTGATGATTCTGGTGGCCTGAATGCCATTCATTACAGGCATCTTTATATCCATAAAGACCAATCGTAAATCTGTTACTGACATGGCGAGGTCGGTTGCTTCTTTCCCATTGACTGCCCTTACCGTTTCTATTCCATACTCGTTTAATATCCTGTCAATTACCCTGTAACTGGAATCTTCGTCTTCAGCGACCATTATTTTTATGCCTCTATAATTTCTGGAAGACTCTTGGCTTGGGGATGGTGAACCGGGATTTGTTTCCATGATTTAAAAAGTTGATTGATAAGATATTTATTCTATCATACTATACAATAACTCGATCTCTTCCTTCCATATTGTCTCGTCAGGAGTTTCGAGAATAATTGGGATATTGTCAAATCGTGAATCATTCATGATCCTCCTGAATACTTCCATTCCCAGAAATCCTTTCCCTATGCTATCGTGACGGTCAACGCGACTTCCAAAAGCTTTTTTTGTATCGTTCAGATGTATGGCTTTTAGAAAATTAAGTCCTATCGTATTGTCAAAATGGTTGAAAGTCTTTTCATAGCCTTCAGGTGAGAGGATGTCATATCCGGCTGAATAGGTATGACAAGTATCCAAACAAACACCAACGCGTTCCTTATCTTTCACATTGTCAATTATAAAGCGAAGTTGTTCAAACTCATAACCAAGGTTGCTTCCCTGTCCAGCGGTATTTTCAATTATTGCAGAGACGCCTTTTGTTGAATCCAGTGCAATGTTAATTGATTCAGCGATTGTTAACAGACAGGTTTCGTTATCAACGAGATTTAAACTGCTTCCCGGATGAAAATTAAGTTGAATAATCCCTAATTGTTCACAACGCTGCATCTCATCAAGAAAAGCATTGCGTGATTTTTGCAATTCATCTTTCCCGGGATGCCCCAGATTAATCAGGTAGCTATCGTGGGGCATTATATACTTCATGTCAAAATTATACTTCTCACAGTTATCCCTGAATCCCTTTATTGCTTCCTTGGTTAAGGGAGCCGATACCCATTGCCTTTGATTTTTGGTAAAAAAAGAGAAAGCCTTGGCTCCAATATTATAAGCATTAATTGGAGCATTGTCAACTCCTCCTGATGCACTCACATGTGCGCCGATAAATTTCATATAAGCAGTGATATTTTGATTTTCGATTTATAAAGATAAACAACTTATTACCAAACTACGTCAGTAATTAGGAATTATTAACAATCGTGAAACCTCAAGGTTTAATATTTATTTCAAAACCTGGTATGCTATTCCCTTTCTGTCCAACTCAGCCAATACAGTAGGCAACTGTGTAGTATCCTGCAGGTTGAATGTAATTGTGATCATTACATAACCTATTGGTACACTGGTTGTCGTTCGTTCATGATAGATGTCGTGTATACTGGCTCTGACTTTTCCAAGTATAGAAATTATACCCATAAGTACTCCGGCCTGATCAGGCACCAATACTTGTATTCTGGCGCGTAGGCCAACATCCATTACTCCCTTCTCAAGTATCTGTTCCAGAATACTCATATTAATATTGCCTCCACTAATCACCGGAACAACGTTTTTATCTGTAAGGTCGGTTTTCCTGAAAAGTACGGCAGCCATGGCAGCTACACCGGCGGGTTCTGCCAGTATTTTAGCTCTCTGCAAAAGCATGTATGTGGTTTGTGCAATTTCTGCATCCGTAACGGTTAAAAACTCATCTACAAGGTTTCGCGTAATTTCAAAGGTCAAGTCGCCGGGAGACTTCACGGCAATGCCATCGGCAATGGTATTGCATGAGGTAAGCATTCTAGGCTCATTGGCTTCAATTGACACTTTCATTGATTGGGCATCTTCGGGCTCTACTCCAATGATTTTTATAGAGGGATTGAGTTGCTTTAGGGCAATGGCTATACCTGAAATAAGTCCTCCACCTCCTATAGGAACCAATACCGCATCTATTTTATCCAATTGATCAAAAATTTCGAGACCAACTGTTCCTTGACCCGCAATTATATCGGCATTGTTATAGGGATGGACAAATGTTGCACCGCTTTTTTCGCCATATTCCAGGGCAGCCTTGAGGGCTTCATCGAAATTTTGACCGGTTAAGACAACTTCGGCACCATAGGACCTTGTTGCAATAACTTTTAAGGGAGGGGCGAAAACCGGCATGAATACCGTGCTTTTTACACCCAACCTGGAGGCTGCATAAGCTACACCCTGTGCATGGTTGCCGGCCGATGCGCAAAGAACTCCGTTTGCCAATTTATCAGATGGCAGACGACTGATCATATTATATGCTCCACGAACTTTAAATGAACCGGTTGTTTGCAGATTCTCGAGCTTAAGGAAGACATTTGCGCCTGACATGACTGAGAATGATTTGCTACGCTCTAAGGGGGTCTTTTTAACAATACTTTTCAATACTGACTGAGCTTGAATAATATCAGAAAGTTGAGGTGCAGTCTCCTTTGATTTTGACTTTTCCATATAATTAATTTTGTGCAAAGGTAAATTTTAAAAATGATCAAACAGGCTGATTTGTCAATGAAAAATAGCCTGGATTATACCAGGCTATCCATAATCGGAGTTAAAAATCAACAAGTAGTTATGACACTACTTCCAATTGCCAAGTTTACCTTGAATTTGTTTTCTAACATGATCAGTGAGAGATTCATAGGAATGACTTCCCGGGTAAACAGGTTGAAGAAATTCTACTATGATTCTTTTCCATGGTTTCGGGAATTTGCTGCCTGAAGGCAGTGCCTCGTATGCTCCCTTAATGCTTACCGGAATAACAGGAACATCCAACTCACGGCTTAGTATTGCAAAAGTTTTCTTGAACTCACCCAGATAACCGGTCTTCGTTCTGGTTCCTTCCGGGAATATTATAAGGCTTCGTTTCTGACGCAACACCTCCGCCATCTTTTGTATAGACTCCTTCAGGTCTTTATCAATATCAACTACTATTATATTATTCCGGTTGGCAAGGTATTTTTTCCATGCCTGTTGGAAATGCTTCTCTTTTGCATAAAAATAAGTGTTGCGCAGTTGATGTCGCCTCAGAACACTGGCAACAAACAAGGGGTCTATTGAACTCTGATGATTCGGGACAAAGATAACGGGTCCATCAGGGATGTTTTCTGTGCCCTTGGTTTTGAAATTAAAGTAAAGATGGAAGAATATCCTTGATGAATACACCATCCATCGTCCTGTAAACCAATTAGAGGGAAGTTTGAGGTTGACTTTCTCGCGTATTATGTCAGTCCAGTCAAGTTTACTTTCCTCCATTCTTGTTTTCTTTTCAGAAACATAAACCGATAGCTTGCCAATATTGCTGAAGGCAGTCATTTCTGAGGGTTCCATATCGATTCCGAAGGTTTGCATCAGCCAAGCCTGGAAACTAACCTTATCAAGGGAATCCAACCCCAAGTCCATTTCAATGTGGTGTTTAGGGAGTACCTTCCTGAGCTTTTCTTTTTCGAGGAAGTCGGCAATTAAATGAAACTCAGGTGTTTGTGGGACATCATCCGATACTTCTTCGCCAATATCGGCCAATACGGCAAGTGAGGCAAACTTGTAACGTTGTAATTTCCCCAGACGGGTCCTGGGCAGCTCTTCTTCTGTAAGATGAAAGCCCATTATTTTCTTGTAGGATGAAACTGTTTTGTTGAATGGTTCAATAACTTTCCACTTCAGGAACTCATTTGCATTTTTGTATTCATTGTCTACGATGGCTGTGTGGTCAGGAACTATAAGTGCCTGAAGCTGATCGTCGTGGTAAAACACACCACATTCCTTAATATACGGCGATTCAAGAATTTTCTCCTCCAGTTCAATGGGATTGACATTCTTCCCATTTGAGAGAATAATGATCTCTTTTTTACGTCCCGTAATGAATAGATAACCTGATTCATCAATATAACCTAGGTCGCCGGTATACAACCACCCGTCCTTTAGAACCTCGGCTGTTTCTTCAGGTTTATTGTAATAGCCCTGCATGATATTGGGGCCTGAAGCCAGGATTTCACCATCAGAGATCTTAATATTGGTTTCCCGAACTACTTCACCGGGAGACCCAAGTTTTACCCTGCCGGGCTGTGTGAAGGTAATCATAGGTGCGGCTTCTGTCATTCCATATCCTTCAAGTACCTCAAAACCTAATGTCATGTAATCGGCGCCGATCTCTTTGTCAAGAGCTGCACCTCCTGATACAAGATGCGTAACCGCACCACCCATCTTCTTGTGTAC
>JAEYXG010000056.1 GCA_023428585.1 Bacteroidota bacterium | reverse complement strand
CACTGGCCCTCACCAACCCGGGCAAGATCTATTTCAAGGACAATTATATCTTCATCAATGAATTTCAGGAAGGTATACATGTAATTGACAACACCAATCCTGAAGCCCCCATTAACCTCAACTTCATTGAAATTCCCGGTAATATAGACATGGCCGTGAAGGGAAATGTCCTGTTTGCCGACAGTTACATTGACCTGGTAGCCATAGATATCTCTGACCCCGCCAACCCAACGGAGATCGACAGAGTAGAAAATGCATTCCCCAATGTACTCCCTCCAATGATTGACTACAACTATCCCGTTTACGGACTGGACTTTGAAAAAGGCGTGGTAGTAGGTTGGGAAACCCGCGATGTTACAGAAGTAGTTCAAAAGGAGAATGGCCAAGGTCTTGGACGAGTTACCTATGATAATGTAGGAGTTCCATCCATTGGTCAGAACGAGGTAAGCATCAACCCCACCACTACCGGCATCGGTGGCTCCATGGCACGCTTCACCCTTAGCAATGATTACCTCTATGCGCTCCACAACAATACGCTCAAATTATTCAACCTTGCCACAATACCCGGTATAACTACCGGCAATGAAATGTACCTCGACCGTGAAGTTGAAACGCTCTTCCCCTATCAGAATAAACTATTCATGGGCACAACCACCGGCATGCTGGTGTACGACGTAAGTTCCCCGGCAAACCCGGTGTTCGTTTCATCATTCAACCATATCAACTCGTGCGATCCTGTTGTCATTGAAGGCAACTACGCCTATGTTACCCTTCGCTCAGGAACGGCATGCAATGGCTTTGCCAACCAGCTCGATGTAGTGGACATCTCCTCACTCACCAATCCATTCCTTGTAAAAACATATCCTATGTTCAACCCCCATGGATTGGGCATTGATGATCATATACTGTTTATCTGCGATGGAGATGCCGGTTTGAAAATATACGATGCTACTGATCCCATGGCCATTCACATGAATCAGATTGCCCATTTTGCCGATATTAAGACCTATGATGTTATTCCGGTAAACGGGTTGCTGATGCTCATTGGTGCCGACGGATTATATCAATATGATTACAGTGATCTTGACTCGTTGAGGCTGATCAGCCAAATACCCGTAGGAAATTGAAAATGATTAAATCTGCTAAGTTTGCGCTTGTTTTGGTTCTGATGTTTATTGCAATCGTTTCATCGGCTCAGTCCGGTGAAACGGTTGCTGTTTATCTGAAGGATGGCGATGTGCGCATCGGCAGGATTGAGCATTCCGACAATGCAGGTAACATAAGGTTAACCAACGCCTGCGGTGTCTTTAATATAAAAGCTGCCGACATCAAGTCCATGAATCCGGTTAAGCCCTTTGAAACAGAACCTATCATAAAAAAGGAACCACGACAAAAAGGATATTACAACATAACCTCCGTAGCCTTGCTTTTTGGACAGGGACAGGATGGATTTCTACCTATTCCTTCTCTCACCACTGTCAACGGATGGCAGATTAATCAAAAGCTCTTTACCGGGCTTGGCATAGGCTTTGAATATTATGAGTGGGGTGTAATGCCGGTATTTGCTGATGTAAAGTATCTGTTTTTATCCGCTGGATCCCAAAAGTATACACCTTTTGTCTCCATGAAACTCGGGTGGGCATTCCCCCTGGGCAAACCCACCAATGAAGACAGCAGTTATGAAGGCATCACCAAATACCAGGGCGGCATACAACTGAACCCTGAGGCAGGTATCCGCATCAGCATGGGGAACAGCAATGCCCTGCTCCTGAGCATGGGCTATCACTTCCAGCAATTGTCGTATACAGCCACGTCCTATTACTGGTGGAACTCCAATAAATACGAATCCACCATTCATACCGATTACAACCGAATCACTTTCAGATTAGGATTCCGGTTCTGAAACTCCGACTGCCCAAATTCACTACTTTTTAATCTTCACTGATTTCAGCCAGAAATCATCCTTCTTCAGCTTTGACAGCCCTTTCAAGGATAGAACCACCACTTGATTCTCATTAAACCATCCCATACAATTTGAAATGGTATTGGTCTTTTCATCACTGAGGCAAGAAAACCATCAATTCAATATGAATTTCCCCTCCGCAACTGTCCGGTTTTCCCGATCAACTACCTTGTACACCGCCATACCCCTGTAGGGAAGCTGAATTGACTGCTCCCGTTTGTCCACATCAAATGCTTTAATCATGCGGCCTGTCAGATCATATATTTCTACTCGGGTATGGTAATAATCCCTGATGAGCGTAAAGTCGAAAGTAGTGTTGCCTGAGGCATCCGTATAGACCTTTACGGATGGTTTCGGCTCTTTGGCGGCAACCTTGGAAGAGACAATCAGCAATTTCCACTCATCAAAAAGTGTTTGTAGGGAGTCGATCGGATCAACCGGATAAATACCGCCCAGGTTCTGCGGGTAGGCCATGTGCAGATCACAATACAGTGAATCGGGCCGGTTATTCATTTTAGCCACCCGTAGGAAGGATGACTGTGATGAAGTGCCATTGTCGGAACAACGGGTATCGGCACCAATCACTTTAGCACCCTGAAGTGCCGCCATCAATCGTTCGGCCAGTGATCCTTCGGTATTCAGAAACCTTGATTGTATGGAATCAAGAATCTGCTGCCCCAGCAGAATATTTCCCTGAACGGAATAGTAAATATTCGAAGTATCATTCTTGTAATTCGAACAATTGACCCCGGTAAAGGAAGCAGCGCGCGGATGCCCGCCATTGTAGTCCACAATTCCGTATTGCCTCACCGTAGCATTGTTTCCTGCATCGTTGGCAACGAGTAGGTCAATAATCTCCTGGGGCGAATAACCAAACACCATCCAGTTGTGTGCATTCTGCTGGTTTGCTGCAAGCCATGCCGCCTGCGTATGAATCACTCCAACACCCGGAATTACGTCGCTCAGAATCTGCGCCCCATTGGGATAACTAGAACTGGAACCCACACACGAAGCGCCGGCACTTCCTATTTCGCCTGAAAGCGAATCAATGGCTACAATGGAAAAGGTATCCTGCGCAGACAACGAAACAGCCCACAGGAGCAATAATGTCAGGGTAAAGGTCTTGATCATGATATATCGTTTTGGGAGGTCAAGATAGTAAATGTTTTTGAATCTCCGGTATGATGCCCAAAGCAAGGAGTTGACCAAGCAAAATAAGAATAACCGTCCTCAATCAATAGATCGGCAGACGGTTATTTGTGTTGTGACCCCTACAGGATTCAAACCTGTGACCTTTAGAACCGGAATCTAACGTTCTATTCAGCTGAACTAAGGGGCCGGCTTTAATGGTGCAAATTTCCGAAAAATTCCCGTTGCTTCAACATTGTCGGCTGCAGATTTATGCTCCTCCAAATTTGTACCGTTCAAACTTGTTAGTTTGCTTATTGTTAGATATCTTTGTATCATATTTATTTGATCAGCAATTCAGACTCTATCTGCCTTTTTACTGATCTGCCAATTCTAATCTAAATACCATGAGGAAAATATTCGCATTCATAGCCGCACTGCTGTTGGTAACCACACTCCAGGCGCAGAACAACTCATTTACCGACAAGTTTACGTCGGGAGTAGACATCTTCAATGATCTGGTGATGGACGCCCCTGAGGGAATCGACTTCCGTGCCATAAACCCCGGGGTCAATATCTATGGCCTATACTCCTATGCCATTCCCAAAAGCAAGCTATCACTGGCCATAGGCTTGGGGCTCGGTATGCATAACCTGCACAGCAACGGTACACTGGGTGATTCTGACGGGGTCTCTTCCTTTACCAAGATACCTGAATCAGTGGATTATAAAATAAATAAGCTCCAGTTGACCTACCTCGACATACCTGCCGAGATACGCTTCAAGACAGAGAGTGGTTTCCGCGTCGCTCTGGGCATTAAAGCAGGCTACCTTATCAGCGCCCATACCAAGTATAAGGGCGATGACCCCGATGATGGCGACAGAACCATCAAGTTCAAGGAGAGCAAACTGATCAATCTTGAAAAATGGCGCTTTGGTCCTACTTTCCAGGTGGGTTACAAGTTTGTACAACTCACTGCTTTCTATTCGCTGTCAACCGTATTTGAAGAAGCCACAGGCCCTTCATTATACCCGGTTTCCATTGGTATTGCCCTCAGGCCTTTCTAATTGCCTATAGGAGCAGAAACATCCCTGCTACGGTAATCAGCCCAACAAAATACCCGGCATAAACCTGTGCGGGTGAATGGGTGTTTGTCTGTAGCCTTGCAAAACCCGTTATGCCCGAGAGTAGGAAAAGCAGCATGATGAGTACCGGTTCATTGATGAGTGTTAGATACATCAGGGCTATGAACCCACCGGTCAGTCCCCCTATGCCTATCATGTGTATGCTCACTTTCCACCACAGGTTCACCACTGTGGCAATGAGAATGGAAGCCAATGCGCCGGCCACGAACATGTAATATACTTCGGGCAGTCCCAGGTTGCGAAGTATGAAATAGGTTGATGCATAGAATACTCCGAATATAAGGTAGGGCCAGGTGCGCTCCTGCCTTATGGGCATGGTCAGACTGCTCACCACCTTCTGCCTTACCATCATCCATATCAGCAGGGCCGGTATGAGGGCGGTGTTGACAAAAACCAGAATGATGATGGTCCACCGTAACCGCTCGGGCAGCAACAGCACAAAATAGGCATCCAGATTCAGCATCAGCAGCATCGCCCACGTCAATGTGAACATTGGGTGCATGATTACTGATACTATTTTCGATATTTTATCTTCCATTACTATCTTTTATTCAATATTTGTTCAAGATGGTTCAAACGCTAAACGCTAAACGCTAAACGCTAAACGGAGGTTCTATTACCGGTTGATCAACCGTTTCCGTCTTGTAGATTACGAATCCTGCCTTCTGATAGAGGGGCAGTGCGGCCGGGTGATCCAAATCGCAGGTATGAAGCCAAAGTCGGTTTATTCCTTGCTCCGGTGTATGGCTGGGCCCTGAAACATGGT
>JAEYXG010000036.1 GCA_023428585.1 Bacteroidota bacterium | reverse complement strand
ATGGTAGGTAGGCCTCCTCACCTTTGCCATACATCACCGGCTAAATTAATCTCCCCCTCGCCGAGCACATGCCTGTTGACATAAAACCCACGTCCCGAGGCGCCCATAATACTCCATCAATGCCCCGGTCACCGAGTAAAGTTCGAGCGGAATGGTTTATTGAGCCGGCGAAATAAAGCATGAAGCCGAGAACTGCATCGAGGTGGGGTTGGATTAAGGGGTGAGGTTTAATAGTTCTTCAAAAGTGGTTCAAATGTTGTTCAAAGCCATTGGCGTTCATCAGGAAGCCCCACAGGGGCGACATATTCTTAGCCCCAACAGGGCTACATATTGGTAACGATGGGTGTTAACCCATCGGACAAACAACTCCACCTCCCGGTCTCTCTTCCTGAGTAACATGATAGTAAGGACGTTACACATGGTTCAATGCCTGCTGCTGACTCCCCTAAGCATAGCCGAAGGATTCAAAAGTTGTTCAAAAATTGTAGGGACAATTCTCGGGTTGTCTCATTACTATTTTCAATTTTTCACATCAATTGATAGTCTATCAAACCTTTAGACCGGTGTGAAGTGTCATTTTTAGTCTTATTGTTCCCATTTTGTTGTTTGAGGTGTCAGCCCTGGTGTAAATAAAATATCTGCATTTTTCTGTATTGATACAGTTCTTTATACTAAATAATTTTATATCTTTGCGTTACTTATTTATCAATTGCTATGGTTTACTATATTCACACTGGTAACTGCTCAAATGTAAATGCAGTAAAAAATCTATACGAAAGAAGTCCTTCATTCGATGATGGATCGCAATAATCCTTAATTTTTTGCTAGAGTTCATACGGAGCTGTGATTCTGTTTACTCCTGTTACTGTTTTCTAACTACTCTGTATGTACTGACATAGTAGCCACCTGGTAATTTTAATATTGTAGGTACTTGGTGGATACTAAGTGGATATTTAGTAGATAAAACTGAATCCAAAATTTTAATCCATTTCAATAACTAAAATTTATTATTCAATGGCTAAAGTAGTAAACGGTCTATTAGTGGGTAGAGTTGGCAATCTGGTCTATTATATACTTAATGGAAAGCAGTGTGTTAGAAGTTATAAAAAACCCAGAGATCCAAAAACTTCCAGGCAGGTAGCACATCGCCTTAAAATAAAAGTGTGCACCAAATTCCTGAAATCTTTCTGGAATGTTATCAAAATTGGCTATGCGAGCAATGATATTGCCATAAAGAATTTTAATGAGGCATTTAATTACCATCTGGTAAATGCAATGGAAGAGTTTGCTTTACCTGAAAATAATGAAACCTCATATAGGGTGATTCCTGAAAATGTCAAACTCGCTTCCGGATTGATAAATGAGCCTGTTATTTATTCCTGTGAACGAAACGGATTGCAAATTGAGCTTGCCTGGAAATCGGAATTAGGTCCCATTCCCAACCGACATACTGATCAGGTTGTGGTAACAGCTTATATCCCCGAACAAAAAGCATATACCGTGTTCCATGCCGGTATCAGAAAAGAAGGCGGAGGAAAAATTGTGATGCCTGGCAACTTCAACCAACCGGTTCATGTATGGGTGTTTTATTGGAATCCTGAAAAGAAAGCCAAATCAGTTAAGGAAAGAGTTTCTGATAGTGTTTATCTGGGATTGATCTAAAATTCATTGTGTTGTTCCATTTGATTGAACCGGTTACCACGGATAGAGCCTGTCAGATAAATAGTAACCCAAGGTAAAGCCAAGGCTGTTTCTGAAGGATTTCATGTTGTGCATCACATCATAGAGGCTGCAGTAGATTTTATAGCGTGGCGTTATATACCATTGGTCGTTGATGTCAAACACGTATTCAACCGTTACTGATACTCCAATGTCAGCTTTCTTAACGAAATCATCACCCAGCGGCATCATTTCACCATAAGTTAAGGCCTCATTGCTACGCAGGTTGGCATTGACATCGGGGGTAATAAGATATGACCATTCAATGCCGGGTTTGAAGAACAGTTCTTCTTCATAGTCGAAGATTACCGGCACCAGATTCACCCCCAATATAAGTTTTGATGCTTCACCCTTCAGGTAGTCGCCTCCATCCAATGCCTTTCCATACTGATGGAAGCCGCCGGTAAAATAATCAGCTACTATACTGAAGGCATATTGGCCGGGAAGGTACTTTTTACCGCTTATAAAACTGAACTCGGCGCTATAAGCCTCCCCTAATGTGTACTCTATGGTAGGAAAGTTGTATTGGGTGGGCAATCCAAAGTATTTGTTAATGCCTCCAGTGGCGCTGAAACGCACACTCTTGCCTTGTGCCAATGATTGGTAGGGGGTCCAACCAAGCAGAAGTATGAGAAGAAGGATTCGCAATCTGGTCATGGTAATTACTGTGATTTTCAACATTACATTACTTTATCACGATTAATACTAAAAGTAATGCCAATGTAGCAATACTTTTAATGGGGATCAGTTGAGTGAAATATTCTATATCTATCTTTCGTTAAAGGTGTGTTGACAGGTTGGTTTCATTTAATTAGCCTTGCCGGTTGATAGAAACGTATATAAATATAAGCAAAAAAAAGTTCTGGGTTATTACTCTTCTGATACTGCTATTGCCGGTTTCGAAAGAGACGCGTTTATTGCTTTTTGGTACACGTACAATGGCTGAGGTGGTTGGTTACAAAATTGCTCATGCCAAACTGCCAACCGGCGGGTCATATATTAGTGGTACACCACCTGATTATACC
>JAEYXG010000033.1 GCA_023428585.1 Bacteroidota bacterium | reverse complement strand
TGTGGCCACTTTGTTTCTGATATCCTTTTCTCCTCTTCTTCTTGAAGACGAGTACCTTGTCGCCACGTAAATGCGAAAGGATTTTAGCCGTAACGACAGCGCCGGTAACACTCGGCTGCCCAATGGTGACAGCTCCGTCATTGTCCAACAACAGTACGTTGTCAAACTTAACTTCAGAACCTTCTTCACCTTCGAGACGATGCACGAATATCACCTGGTCTTGCATAACTTTATGTTGCTGGCCGGCGATTTCAACGATTGCGTACATTGCTTTATTATTTGATTTAAAGTTGTTTCCCTTTAATAGGGGGTGCAAAATTAAATAATTTTCAACAACTTCCAACACTTTTCATGAAAAATTTTCTCTGCTGCCTTTCTTCTGATTTTAAAATTGTCTCAATTTTTCAAAAATAATCATTTTCTATCGGGCATTTTAATCATATATTTGTCAGCTAAGTGTTTATTATGAAAAAGTATTTCCTTTCTCTTTTAATGATAGGCCTGATCTCCTCTCTTTGTCAGGCACAAGTCAACCGACAGGCTCTCGATGTTACTACCGATGAGGTTCCATTGATTAACTGCAATACATCTTGGAAACAAGCCCACATGGGAGTGTCGGTTAATATGTTGTCAGATGATATTGATTCTGATGGCAGGGAGGAGATCATCTGCAGGGCCGGTTTTCAGATGTTTGAATACGAAAATTACTGGTATGTGCTTGAATATAATCCGGTCGACAGCCTTTACTACCAAACCTTTGTTAGCCGCTACTATACCTATGATGATGGCCTCATAACCGCCATGGAACTGCTTGATGTAAATCAGGATGGCCGTAAAGAAATTGTGTTTGCATTTGATGGCAAGAGAATTGAAATTTACGATTCAGAATCACTCTCGTTGGTCAATACGGTGTATTTGCCCTACGACTGGAATAACATAGGTGAATTGTTGATGGGCGATGCGGATAATGATGGGGCCACTGAGTTGATTTGCGCCAGTCAGGAGGAGACCTACCTGCTTAATATTGACGACTTTACTGTTGAGGCCACGTTAGGCTTTGGTGCTGTTGAAATTGTCTGTGGCAATGTGGACGCCGACCCTCAGCTTGAATTGGTTTTTTCTTTTGGCGAAGTATTTGAACTCACCCAAAGTGGCCTCGTGTCGCAGTGGATTTATAAAGACTTTATGTATGGTGATGTTCAACTGGCTGATGTTGATGATGATGGTATGGATGAGATTGTTGCCGGATGGGATAGTATATATGTTTACGATGCTGATGTTCAACAACTCAAATGGAAAGCAGAAGCCGAATACAGCCTTGAATCATACTGCATAGCTGATACGGACGACGATGGCACAATGGAAATTGTTTATTCCACTACTGAGTCATTGGGCCGGTTATATTGCGTTCATGCCGCTAATGGTGAAATAATCTGGCAAAGGAATAACATTGAAGCCAACAGGCTGCTCGTGGCCAATACTGACAATGCACCGGGCAAGGAGTTAATCATAACATCAGGGGCCAATGACACGGGAGCTGATTTTATGACCGTATATGATATGGATGATTTTACAGAAAAATGGCAAAGCAAGGCCGTTGAAGATCCGTTTACTGATGTTGAAGTGGCCGATGTGGACGATGATGGGGAACTTGAAATTGTTACCCTTACCGAAGCAAGTGCCGATTATTGGGCGGGGGCTATTCTGTCAATATACGACCTGGCAACACGTAGGCTTGAATGGCAATGCGGTGACCAGTTTTTCCCTGGGGTGATTTACAGGCTGGCTGATATACTGGTTTGCGACTATGATAACGATGACTCGACCGAAATTATAATCCCGGCCGGATATAATGGGGCCAGATTGTACATAATTGACGGGGCAACGCACACCATTGAGCATGATCAGACCTACTACCCTGATCCAAAACCTATACACGACATAGAATTTATGGATATTAACGGCGATGGACAGAAGGAATTTGTTGCCGCTGATCAGTCGTATGTACATCTCATCAACCCGGCTGACTTCTCCGTTCAATGGACCTCGCCCGCCATACCCTGGAATTATGACTATGTTACTGTTAAATTTCTAACAGGTAATACTGACCTTGACCCAAACCCTGAGATTGTTGTACTAAACAAAAACATAAGTGTCATTGATCCGATTACAAATGAAATCTGGAGCACTGAAGGCTATAAGTATACATCCTTTTGCCTGTATGATTACAATGATGATGGACTTGATGATATTATTGCAGGTGACGAGGATGGCAGAATAGAGGTCATTAATGGCGTTACCCATGAGATAACCGGGCTGATTGACATGAATGGCCAGTTTGCACATATTGGAGGAATAAACATTACGCACCGTGATTTTGACAATATGCCCATAATGGTTTTCACATTTGAAGGCGCCGTTTACTTCTGGGATTTTCATGAGGCAATGCTGAAATCAGAAAAAATAAGTTTGGCAGGGCAGGAGGAGATAATGCTGACAGATTATAACAACGATAACCGTAATGAGATCTTTGTTGCTTCTACATGTCAGGTGGCTGAATTCAGCTACGACTGCTATAAATGCCTGGGATTCAAAGTGAATAACTCTTCTGATAATTTTTTCTGTACCGAAACAGGGAGCATCCTTCTGGAAGCTGAAGGAGGCATGATGCCATACTCATACAACTGGGGCTCCGGTGCCGGCACCATCAATGAAATGCATAATCTGTTACCGGGTGTTTATTCAATTGAAGTGAATGATAACCAGGGATGTTCTGTACAGATGGATGTCACCCTTAACCATTATGATATGGGAATCTGGGATATAGAAACGATTCCTGATTTTAGCAATACTCCGCAGTGTGAAGGCAAAGCCCGGATTATATTAAATGGAGGCACCCCTCCATTCAGCTATTTTGAAGGGACTGAGCAACTTAGTGTATCAGGTGGGTATATCACCGGTCTATGTGCCGGTGAACACACCATTAAAGCCGTTGACAAGGATGGCTGTGAGAAGTTGGTGACACTTGTGATTGATGCCATTGTGGGTATGGATGAAAAGAATGAAATGACCATGAAGTTATATCCTGTGCCGGCAAGTGACAAGGTAGTCATTGAATTATCAGGGATCCCGCAAGGAAGGCTTACCGCCCGGGTCTATTCACTGCAGGGCGTTTCATTGCTTGAATCAACCATAGCAGATAAACGCACAGAGCTCAACATTTCAGCATTTGCTGAAGGAATCTATATTCTGGCACTGGATTCCGAAAAGGGAAGAGTTGTCAGGAAACTGATTATTACCGTAGGAGTGGAAAACTAAACAACAGTATCAATGGATGCCGGCATACGCACCATTGCTGAAATACCCAAAACCGGTTTATAGGTTATGACTTCTTTTTGCGAACAATTTTGCTACTCCGGCTGATGTGGTATTAACCAGCAACACACCAGCAATAACAAGAGCTACAAAAAGCACAAAGCCCGGTTTAAAGCGTTCGCCATCAGTTATACCCCACAGCAGGGCAATAATGGGAATGAAATAAGTAACCGATGATGCGAATACAGCGCCGGTAATTTGAATCAGCTTATTGAAAAGCATGAGGGCTATACCTGTACCCACGATGGCAAGAATGGAAACATACCCCAAGCCGGCATATGCATGCGGATGGCTCTCCATGGAATGAATAAACGGAGTAAATGCAAACAGATAAACGGCTGTAGCCGGCCCGATGGTAAAGAATGCCATTGAAGTTATGGTAACCGGATGGAAGCTATGCAGAAAAGCCTTGATAACATTCACGTTCAGGGCATAGCAAACGGCCGCAATCACAATAAGCAGGGCATAGCCAAGGTTAAAGGAGAAATTGCCCGATCCACTCACGCTAACAAGTCCTGCGGCACCCATAAGCCCGAGTATCACTCCTGCAATGTTGAACCAACGCGGTTTAAGTTTGAAAAAAGCCATCCCGGTAATCAGTGTAAATAGAGGTGTAAGTGAATTAAGGATACCGGCAAGTGAGCTGTCAATCCCCTTTTGAGCTGCCGCAAAAAGGAATGCGGGGGCCAGGCTGCCTACCACCCCAACCACGGTGAAAAGTATCCAGTGAATGGCTTTGAAGCCTTTGAGTCGCTTAAGTGCGAAAGGCAGAAGGAAAAGCCAGGTGATGACTACCCTAAGAGCCCCTACCTCAGCCGGTGTAAATGTTTCGAGACCCCGTTTAATAAGGATGAATGAACTACCCCATGTAAGTGCAAGTATCAGGAGAATCAGGTACGGCAACCAGCTTTTTATACCCATAAATAAAAATTGGAAAAGAAATGCAAAAATAAATAAACAATGAACAGTTGATAAAGATAAATGATCAGTAACCTAAAGTTTCAAAAGCAACGGCACAATAGAGATATATTTTTCCCAACTCCAGTACAGGTCCAGTGCAACTCCAGTGCAGCTCTTGTTAAGTGCAGCAATTACTGGAGTTATACTGGAGTTGAACTGGAGTTGAACTGGAGTTGAGCAAACCCAATCATTAATCTTAACCAATAGGAACAGGCATAAGGGGAGTTCACCCCAAAGATGACACCGATACACGAAGGCATGGTGTACAGATGAGGTAGAGACGTCATGTATGGCGTCTCGAACGACGCTTACCCCCATTGTTACCCATATGTCACCCCTCTGGGGCTTCCGGTTGAACGTCGCAGGCATTGAACAACTATAAAACCTCACCCCTTAATCCAACCCCACCTCGATGCAGTTCTCGGCTTCATTCTTTATTTCGCCGGCTCAATAAACCATTCCGCTCGAACTTTACTCGGTGACCGTGGCATTGATGGGGTGTTTTGGGCGCCTCGGGACGAGGGTTTTATGTCAACAGGCATGTGCTCGGCGAGGGGGAGATTAATTTAGCCGGTGATGTATGGCAAAGGTGAGGAGGCCTACCTACCAT
>JAEYXG010000341.1 GCA_023428585.1 Bacteroidota bacterium | reverse complement strand
GGACTAGAAATGTCTGGAAGAAAGCAACCTATAGTATTAAACGGGAAAATCTGAATCAATGAAGAAACAAACCTCTACACTAATTCTTAAAATAGTTGGTAGTGTTATTATTCTCTTATTTCTTGTTACCAGAATTGAATGGGATGCCAGCAAATTTCGTTTTATATTCTCTACTTTGAATCTGGGCTGGTATTTGATTTCTTTAACAGGAGTCATAGTAGTTTTAGGATTGAAGAGTGTTAGATGGAACATGTTGCTTCATTCGGAGGGATGTGAATATTCGTTTAAGTCGGCTTTCATAGCCTACATGTCATCTTTTACAATAGGCCTGTTAACGCCCGGTAGAATTGGTGAAATAGCCAGGCTTTATTATGTTAGGGAAGAAAAGGATATAGATTTCTATCACTCCTTTAAAACCATTGTAACTGACCGAATCTTTGATTTTGCGCTTCTTATTTGGTTTGGTACTTCGGGGTTGATGTTCTATTACAATATTTTTGGTGGTTTATCTGCCACATATTACTTATTGCTCGTAGGAATAGTAATGTTTTTTGCATGGATGGCTGGCAAATTTTTGTTAAGGATGATCAGGTCAGAGAAGTCCATTTTTGTCTTTATTTATGAGGCATGGTCAGAAATGTTTAATAAGAAGATGCTTGTACCCTGGATACTAACTTTGTTTTCCTATCTTTTATTTTATGTTGCAAACTGGTTCATATTATTATCAATTGGCCAGAAGATATCACTTGTTGAAGTCGGTTTTATTCTCAGCCTGATGAGCCTGGTTACGCTTATTCCAATTACAATTGCAGGATTCGGAACAAGAGAGGCAAGCCTTATCTACCTTTTTGCGTTTTATGGATTAAGCCCTGAAACTGCAATAGTGTTTTCTTTGCTTCAATTTCTTGCTTTCTTCCTCTGGGGTGGTATGATCGGGTTGGCTTTCTGGATGATCAAACCTGTTAAAATCTCTCTAATAAAAGCTGATGCTTCAAAAGCTATAAATATGCTGAAGCCTAAAAATGGGAGGAATAAAGGAGTAAGCAATTTCACAGAAAATCATTGATATAACCCAATAACATTTAGCATTATGAATTATACACCAGCAAATGACCGTTACAAGGTAATGCAATACAACAAATGTGGTAAAAGCGGGCTATTCTTGCCATCTGTTTCCTTAGGATTATGGCATAACTTCGGTGGAAATGATATTTATGAGAATAGTCGCAGGATGTTATGGCATGCTTTTGATATAGGAATTACTCATTTCGATTTGGCTAATAATTATGGACCTCCTGAGGGTAGTGCTGAAACAACAAACGGCAGAGTATTAACATCTGATTTTAAGTCATATCGCGATGAGATGATAATTTCCACGAAAGCTGGTTATCTTATGTGGCCCGGTCCTTATGGTGATGGCGGCTCCAGAAAGTATTTGATGGCAAGTCTTGACCAAAGTCTTAGAAGGATGAAACTAAAATATGTTGATATTTTCTATTCTCATCGCCCTGACAGTAATACTCCAATTGAAGAGACGGTATCTGCGCTCGTTGATATAGTTAAGCAGGGGAAGGCACTGTATATTGGTTTATCGAATTATAAACCTGATCAGACCTCCAAGGCCGCTAGCTTACTCAAACAGAGTGGTGTTGATTGTTTGATCCACCAACCCCGCTATTCAATGTTTGACCGTTGGGTTGAGAATGGGTTGCTTGATGTATTGGAAGAGTTTGGCATGGGATGTATAGTATTCTCCCCGCTTGCTCAGGGCTTATTAACTGATCGTTATCTGAAGGGTATTCCCTCAGGTTCAAGGGCTTCAAAAGCACACTTTCTTAAGCCTGAGAATATTACAAATGAGAAGCTTGGGATTATTGGAAATTTAAACTCTCTTGCTGAACGACGCGGACAAACATTAGCCCAAATGGCATTGGCATGGGTACTTAAGGATCATAGAGTAACTTCTGTGCTCATTGGCGCCAGTAGTGTAGATCAGATTGATGATAATCTCAAAGCATTGGAGAGTAATTCATTTACAGCGGAAGAACTTAAAGAAATTGAGGGTATTCTGTCACCGCTCTCTGCTAATATCAACAAATGATATTATTCCTTTTAAGAGATCAACAACTGATGATGAATACATGATTCAGCAAATACACTAGTTCAACACAGTATTGTCAAATTCATTGTTTGCAGGTGCCGGAATTCTACTCCTGGTAATATACCCGTTTAACCCTTCTTGAGATGCTTGTGAGTATTTCATAGGGTATTGTCTCCATTTGTTCGGCCAACTTGTTGATGGATATTTCTTTGCCAAATACTATCACTTCATCACCTTCTTCTGCATCCACACCAGTAATATCGAGCGCTGTCATATCCATATTGATACTGCCAATTATAGGCACCATCCTGTTTTTTACGTACATAGAACCCACGCCATTGCCAAGCTTTCTTGCCAAACCATCCGCATATCCTATTGGAACTATGGCGATTGTGCTCTCTTTTTGTGCTGTCCATCGACAATTATACCCTACTGATTCGCCTTCTTTAATCTGCTTGATCTGTGAAATAATGGTCTTTAAACTACTTACTGTTTCCAGCCTATTCTGTATGGTTGGCAGTGGTGAGATGCCATATAGGGAAATGCCTAATCTAACCATATCAAAACGTGCATATGAATGTCTAATAATACCTGCTGAATTAAGAATGTGACGCATAAAAGAATAGCCCAAACTGTTTTTTAGCTGCCATGTCATTCTTTCAAAATTGCTGATCTGCTGAACTGTAAACCAGTCTAAATCCTTACTTTCACTGGCTGCCAGGTGTGAAAATGCTGAAACAACTCTAATATTGGAATATTCATTTAACTCTGCAGCAAGCTGATCAAGTTCCTCTTCCATAAATCCCAGTCGGTGCATACCAGTATCCAGTTTAATGTGTATAGAGGCAATATAACCGGGCTTGCCATTCATTAATTCAATGGTTTTAGCAAATAGATGCAGTGTTCTAAAGCTATATATTTCAGGTTCAAGGTTATGCCTTATCATAGCCTCCATTCCTGTCATTTCAGGATTCATAACCATTATTGGAAGGCTGATACCGGCTTTTCGAAGTTCCACACCTTCATCGGCATATGCAACGGCCAGGTAATCGGCATGGTGAAACTGGAGTGTATTCGCAATCTCAAAACTGCCACTGCCATATGAAAAAGCTTTCACCATAGCCATCACTTTCGTGTCAGGTTTAACTAGTGATCTGAAATAATTCAGATTATGCACTAGAGAGTTCAGGTTTACTTCCAGAATGGTTTCATGCGATTTCTGTTGCAGAAGTTCATTTATTCGTTCAAATGCAAAAATCCTGGCGCCTTTAATTAGAATACTCTCATTCCTGAATTGAAGTGCATTGAATTCTATTAGGAATTCATCAGTTGAATTAAAAAACTGTTTCTGCATTGTAAAAAGACTACTGTATTTGCTTATCGCAGTCCCAATTCCTATTATTCTTGTAACCTTCTTGCTTGATAGTAAGTTTGCTATTGATTGATAAAGATTTCGCTCATTAATGGAGCTTTGAAGTATATCACTAAGTATGAGTGTTCTCTTTTCATGACGCGTTTGTTGCATCAGAAAGTCGAGTGCTATTGCCAAAGAATCAGGATCTGAACTATATGTGTCGTTGATTATCAAACACCCATTTACACCTTCTTTCATCTCAAGCCGCATGGCTACAGGCTGAAGTTTCAGCATTCTATTTCTTATTACTTCAGGTCCATAACCCAAAAGTAACATAGTCGACCAGCAGTGTAAAGCGTTCTCAATGGATGCGTCATCTGTAAACGGTATGGTAATTGACTGCTCTAAATCTTTATATATGGCATGTATTTCAGTAGTTTTCTTCTCTTTTCTTTTTTGTACAATCCGTAGCTGTGATTCAGCATTTTCCCCCCAGCTGAAAATGGTTATTCCTTTAAGGGATTCTGATATCTTCTGATGGACTATATCAGCATCACGACAATAGACAATAGATTCTGATCGGATAAAGAGATTGAGCTTTTCACTAGCCTTCTGTGTCAGTGATTCAAAAAACTGATCATGTGCCTGACCAATGTTGGTTATTATTCCAATGGTTGGCCTAATTATTCGTTCAAGCCTTATCATTTCACCGGGTTGCGAAATGCCTGCTTCAAAAATTGCAAGATTGTGAAGTTTACGCATTTGCCAGACAGAAAGTGGAACTCCAATCTGGGAATTATAACTCTGCGGACTTCTAACAATAGTTTTTTCTTCAGATAATAATTGCCAAAGCCATTCCTTTACAATAGTTTTACCATTGCTTCCTGTGATACCGATAACCGGTGCATTAAACTTCTGTCGGTGATAAGCTGTCAATTCTTGAAGTGCGACTAGTGTGTCATCAACCTTAATGAAGTTAGCCTTATTGCTTACCACATCCGGTACCATTGATACACAGAAGTTTTGTACACCTTGCCTGATGAGGTCTTCAATATACTTATGACCGTCGTTACGGCCCGTTATTAATGCAAAGAATATTGATGTAAGAGGAGCATTCAGCTTCCTGCTATCAGTGGCTATATCACTGATCTCAATGTGATTGGAATTAATTGTTAAAGTTCCTGATACAATATCGGCAACTTCGTTAATTGTATATCCCTGCAATGGAGAAGAAATTATTGTTTTTTGAAATATTTGTTAAGCTAATCAAGTATTAAGATTCATTCTCATGGCGTGTAGCCTTAAGGGGATTTGCAGAAATTTCCGCATATTCCCTTCTATGGTTCCATATGTCGCAGGCTAAATACATAGCAGCTCTGAAAGAGTCAGGTGATGCTACATCTTTACCGGCAATCTCATAAGCGGTTCCATGAGCCGGTGAGGTGCGAATAACAGGTAGACCTGCAGTATAATTTACTCCTGATTCGAATGATAGTGTCTTGAAAGGAAGCATTCCCTGGTCATGGTACATAGCTAAAATGCCGTCAAATTTTGCATAACTTGATGATCCGAAGAATCCATCGGCCGGATAAGGCCCAAAAACCAATTGTCCTTTTTCCTTGGCTTTCTCAATTGCCGGTTTAATGATCGTATTTTCCTCATCGCCAAGTAATCCTTCATCTCCTGCATGGGGATTAAGGCCCATGACGGCTATTCTTGGTGCCCTGATCCCAAAGTCAACCAGCAGTGATTGTTGTAGGATTTCAATTTTGTGAAGAATTAAATCAATGCTCAATGCACTGGCAACTTCATTTATGGGTATGTGTCCCGTAACAACTCCAATGCGAAGATTATTGCTTATCATCAGCATTAGATAATCTTTAGAGTTGAATTTGTCAGCAAGATATTCAGTATGACCGGGAAAATGGAATTCATCTGATTGGATGGTTTTCTTGTTTATCGGCCCTGTAACCAATGCATTGATTACCCCTTTTTTCAAGTCTTCAGTTGCTGCTTCCAGTGATACCAGTGCTTGTTGCCCTGATATTGAAGTAGGTTGCCCCAGGTCTATCCTTATGTCGTTATCATGTAAGTTTATAAGGTTGGCTTTTTTTGTGTTTAAATTTTCAGCCTTTCGCGTTATATGAAAGTTAAAGTCTGACAAGTTTATCGCTTTCTTATGGTATGAAGCCACTTTCGTTAAACCATAAACAACGGGTGTGAGAAGCTCATACAAGCGGTTGTCATATAATGACTTTATAATAATTTCATAGCCAATTCCGTTTAGATCACCGGTTGAAATTCCAATAACCGGCTTATTGTCGCCTTCAGAAACTTTATTCATTTTGTTAATTATTTATGGCAAAGATAAGATTTTGCTATTTTAGCAGAAAGGTTTTATCTCATTATATTTCAAGACGGTAATAATGGGAATGTATGTGCAGTTAGAGCCTATGCAATCAAATGGTAAATTAATGCTGATTTATGACAACCTGCTACTTTGTTTCAGATCTTCACGGGAATAAATTGAGATATGAATTGCTGATTCAGGAGATCGTTCGTAATAAACCCTCTTTTCTCTTTCTGGGAGGAGACCTTCTACCCCACGTTAGGTTTTCTGATAAACAAAAGGATAGTGAAGTCAATCCTTTTATCAATGATTTCCTGATTCCTCTCTTTAAAAATATGCAGAGACAACTTGGCTGCAATTATCCTGAGGTATATCTTATACTTGGCAATGATGATTATAAAGCAGATATTCCAGGTTTTATTGAAGGGATGAAAAGTGATTTGTGGAAATTTCTTGACAACAGCAGCCTTAAGTTTGGTCCTTATAACATCTACGGTTATTCTTACGTCCCTCCAACACCTTTCAAATTAAAGGATTGGGAAAAATACGATATTGATAAAACGGTACCTGCCGGAAGCATTGGCCCTGATAAAGGTTTTATAAGTGTGATTTCTAATCCTGATGATATCTCATTGATTATTGATGACTTATATTCTCTTGCTAATGATGGACAGATGGATAAGGCCATTTTTATGATACATACACCCCCTTTTAATTCTTTACTTGACCAGATTCAAGGTGGCGTGAGCATTGGCAGTAAAGCAGTTGCCAAGTTTATTGAAGAGAAGCAACCTTATATAACTCTTCATGGTCATGCCCATGAATCCTCTACTCTAACCGGTAACTGGCGACAGCAATTTGGAAGAACATACTCTTTTTCAGCGGCTTATGAGGGCAAGGGATTATCTCTTGTGATTTTTCAAATTGATAATCCTCAGATAGCTGAGCGTAAAATTATTGAAGGGCATGTGTAACCCCATTGGAATGAATCAATCAGCCTGACTGGTATTGCTATTTTCTTATTTAAGTTGGCTATTAATTGGATATCACATTTGTAATATACTCCTCAATTTCTGTCATAATGAGCTCCGTGGCTCCAGTGCGGTCTTTAACATACTGAGCTGCTGTAAGAGAGTGCTTCTCAAGTTTTTGCGGTGTAGTAAATAATGTTGTAACTTCTGTTATTAATTCTTCGGTGGTTTTAACACTTATGGCAGCGTTAAGTGCTATTAATTCTCTTGCTTCACGAAACTTATGATAATTTGGGCCAAATAATATTGGCTTACCATAAACGGCAGCTTCCAGTGTATTGTGAATGCCAACTCCAAAACCACCTCCAATGTAGGCAATATCAGCATACCTGTATAATTGTGACAACATGCCGATAGAATCTATTATCACTACCTGATAATCAGATATTTTTACTGAAGAGACGGCCATTTTAGGATCGGTATGATTATTTGAATTCATATCCTGTTTCCCGGTCAATGAATCATCGGTATTAGCATTCCAATTAACTGGTTCTGCTAGTTGGCTGTAAAGAATGCAAGAGCCTTTAAACTTTGCGCCAAGTTCAGCCAGGTGGTGTGGATTAACTTCGTGGGGTGCGATAATGAACTTGAGATTCAATGAGGTAGACCTTAGCAATCCTTTTAATATATCTTCATCTGCCGGCCATGTGCTACCAGCAACAATTACCTTGCTCCCATTGACAAAGTCATCAAGAGCAGGGATTGGGGTTTGCTGTTCCAAGATCCCTATTACTCTGTCAAAACGTGTATCACCACACACAGTGACATTGTTGACATCTATCATGTTGAGCAGCTCTGCTGATTCTTCATCCTGCACAAATATACGCTCCAGGTGACGCAGATGTGTTCTGAACCAGCCCCCATACCATTTAAAAAAATGCTGATCAGGACGGAAAATAGCTGATATTGTATATGTAGGTATATTATTGACGAATAATTCATTGAGGTAATTATACCAAAACTCGTACTTGACAAATACTGCAAGGGAAGGAGATACTACCCTTATAAACCTGCGGGCATTTTTGCGCGTATCAATGGGCAGATAAAATACAAAATCAGCATCTGAGTTGGAAGCCCTGTTATTAAATCCTGATGGTGAGAAAAAGGTCAATAGCACCAGAAATCCGGGAAAACGTTTTTTTATCTCCTTGATGACAGGACGTCCCTGTTCATATTCACCAAGCGATGCGCAATGTATCCATATTACCGGAGATGGGTTCTCACCTGCATAATGAGCCCTGAACACTTCATCAAGTTTGGTAAACAGACTACTGCGACCGTAAAACCAATCTCTCGCTTTTTGGTTAAATAATGAAAATAGCTTCAGTGACAGACCGTACAAGCTGATAACTAGACTATAAATTTGCCGCATCTGTCGTTAAGTTAAATTAGTTATTTAATATTGTCGAGATTAATACCTAATAATAATAGAACTCTTTGGGAGCACGTCTGTATGCCGGTATCATCCAACCCAGCTTTAATGACACCAAAAGATCAGTAAAATTACCGGTATTATATTCCATTTTTGCGAATGAATAAGGATGAACATTTTGAGTGTATGCAAATGTCACATCTATACCGGTATAAAAATTCACAACTCGTGTATTGCCAAGGAACAGGTATCCGGCAAAGATATTCAAAGCCGGGCCTCTTTTCAATTCATCATACCCTTTTGAATAGTCACCGGTAATTTGTGGTGCCGTCTTGTCACGGTGGTCAATTAGAATTTTATGCTGCAGGTACCCTCCGCCAAAACCCAGTAAGATTCCTGAATTTGGATTTGGCCTTCCCCATGACAAAACTTTGCCAAATTTCCCTAGCACATAATACCCGCGTTCATAAAAATGATAAGTTGCATAGATGCCTTCGAGGTCAACAATATTCCCATCTGCTGTTTCAATATTGTCAAGAATATTATTAGTATTTTTCACATTATTGCCAAATATAAATCCGCCTTCAGCTCCAATTACCCAGTTCTTAGATGTTTTATACAAGTAACCGGGGCCAACGGATGAACTTAAGCCAAAACGGTCGCTAATATCACCTCCCGGAATCTGAACAGAGTAATGCCCTTGAATAAGGTGAACAGCAATTGCGGAATCCTTAATGCTTAATTGTGCTTTAACTGAGAGCCCGGGAAACATGATCAACAGAAATAGAATGCTTAAAACGTAACCGGATGGAGTATAGGATGTATTCCTGAACATCAGAATATAAGGGTTGAAATGGTATACAAATATACGCATTACCGCAATAACCCAATGATTTTTATGTTATAAGGCTATATTTTAACAAACCTTCTAATAGTTGTATATTTGCCGGCATTCTTCCGGATCTTAATTGGATGAATATCTTTGACAACCACTGCTTTTTAAACCAAACACAAGCACTCAATGAATAAAATATCGATGGTTGACTTAAAAGGTCAATATCTGAGAATCAAGGATCAAATTGATTCATCAATTTCAGGTGTAATTGATTCAACAGCCTTTATCAACGGTCCAGCCGTGAAAAGTTTTCAGGAGCATCTTGAGAAATATCTCGATGTTAAGCACGTAATTCCTTGTGCCAATGGAACTGATGCTCTTACTGTTTCAATGTTGGCACTGGATCTTAAGCCCGGTGATGAAGTAATTACTACTTCTTTTACATTTATTGCAACGGCTGAAGTGATTGCTTTGCTTCGATTGACTCCTGTTGTTGTTGATGTGGATCCTGATACCTTTAACATTGACCCTGAGGCAATCAAGCGGGCCATCACTCCCAAAACCAAGGCTATTGTGCCTGTTCACTTATTTGGACAATGTGCAAATATGGAAGCTATTCTTGAAATTGCTGACGAACATGGTCTTTTTGTAATTGAAGATGCTTGTCAGTCAATAGGTGCTGATTATATATTTAGTGATGGCACTCGTAAAAAATCAGGTACAATAGGTCATGTTGGTTGTACTTCTTTTTTTCCGAGTAAAAATCTTGGTTGCTATGGCGATGGTGGTGCCATTTTTACCAATGATGATGAACTTGCAAAACAGTTACGCGTAGTTGTAAATCACGGAATGACTGTAAGATACTATCACGATTATATTGGCGTGAACAGCCGTCTGGATAGTATCCAGGCTGCTATTCTTGACGTGAAACTTAATTATCTGGATTCATATAATGAAGCTCGCCGAAGGGCTGCTGATTATTACGATAACGCATTTGCGAACAACCCTCGACTTAAAACACCATTTCGTGCCTCTAATTCAACCCATGTGTTTCACCAGTACACGTTGGTTACTTCCGGGATCAACAGGAATGCTCTAACCGAGTATATGGCTCAACATCAGATACCAGCAATGATCTATTACCCGGTTCCTCTTCATTTGCAAAAGGCTTATCTTGATCCTAGATATAAAAAGGGTGATTTCCCTGTTACTGAACACTTGTGTGATACGGTGGTTTCTCTTCCAATGCATACAGAACTTGATTTAGAGCAACTGCAATTTATTACAGGGACATTGCTAGAATTTGTGAATAAATAATTCTCAGATGCATGCTTTTTTTGTTGGTGATAAACATTATAACCAGGATACAGAATTTTTATTGATAATAAGTTGATATTATTCTTGTTAACGATATTCTTACCTTTTAAAAGCATATTTAATGGAAGAAAACAATCAGTACTTCGCGCACGAAACAGCTGTTATTGATGAAGGCTGTAGCATTGGCAAAAATGTAAAAATCTGGCATTTTAGTCATATTATGCATGGATGTACTATAGGTGACGGGTGTAATATTGGCCAGAACGTGGTTATATCACCAAATGTCGTGCTTGGAAGGAATGTCAAGATTCAAAACAACGTATCAGTCTATACCGGTGTTATTTGTGAAGATGATGTATTTCTTGGTCCTTCAATGGTTTTTACCAATGTTATTAATCCGCGAAGTGCAATAAATCGCAGGAATAATTATAGTTCCACAGTGGTGAGGAAAGGTGCTACAATTGGTGCCAATGCTACAATAGTTTGCGGACATAATATAGGTGAATATGCGTTCATTGGTGCGGGTGCTGTTGTTACCAGGGAAGTTCCTCCCTATGCTCTGGTTGTTGGAAATCCTGCCCGTCAAACAGGTTGGATGAGTGAATATGGTCATAAATTGAAATTTGATAGCGAGGGTTTTGCTGAATGCCCTGAAAGTCACGAACGTTACCGTATTATGAACGGTGTTGTCGGCAAGATCGGTAAGACCTCTTAAAATAAATTGAATCATGAAGATATTGGT
>JAEYXG010000349.1 GCA_023428585.1 Bacteroidota bacterium | reverse complement strand
GTGTAATCATGTATTAGCCCGCTTTCTTAATAAAGAAATGGTGCTTTACAAAGTTCGGGTAAACCGGCAGATAGCGTGAAGCAAACCGCACAACTGGATGGTTTCGTGTGTTCACTTTTGCGTTATCCTTTTTGAACAACATTTCTATTCCTGTATAGATCAACAGTATGCCAAAGAGGTAAAGTACCCAGTGGAATTGTTGTATGATTGCCGATGCCGAAAAGATGAAAATAAATCGAAAAACAATGGCAGCCAGTATCCCATAGAATAATACCCGCCGATAATAAAGCGGATTGACCCTGAAGGCATAAAAGATGACTATCATAACGAATATATTATCCATTGAAAGCATCTTTTCAATCACATAACCTGTCAGGAATTCCAAACCCAGGTTTCTTCTGTATACTTCAACGGCTTTATCGTAGTCAAGACCTTCAATCTTTATTGGATGTCCATATTTTGTTATTAGATGCTGTATATCAGCCAGAGTACCATCCTTCCCCAAATGTATCCAGTCGCCATGATACAAGAGTAATATATAAAAGCCTATGGCCATGGTAATCCACAAGCAGGTGTAGAACAACGCTTCCTTAAAAGAAACCAGATGATTCTTCTTATCGAGTATACCTAAGTCAAGCAACAGGAAACTGACAACAAATACCAGGAAGATTGAAAAAAAAAGTATTTCTGAAGGATTCATTTTAGAACTGACTTAAATAATGCTGTCAGCAAAAGTTTATAAGCTTATTTGACGATGTAAAGTTACTGAATAAGTGCAGTTTTTTATTCTCTGTTTAAAGGATTTGTTTATCGCAAAATCTTTCTAATTTTGATGACTATTTAAAATATTCAATAACACTAATATTTCCCTTTAAAAGGGATAAAAACAACAGCATGAAAAACTTTGCAGAGATGAATCCCAATCCGCTGGTGCAGTATCTTAACAAACCGGCATCAGAATTCACCAAGGCTGACCTTATCAAGTATATTGTTGATCATAACATTGAGATGGTCAATTTCAGGTATGTGGGTGGCGACGGCAGATTAAAGACTTTAAATTTCGTAATCAGTTCACTTGAACATCTGAACAGCATTTTATCAACCGGTGAGCGTTGTGACGGATCAAGCCTTTTCCCGTTTATCAAGGCAGGCTCCAGTGATCTCTATGTGGTGCCGCGCTATCGCACTGCATTTGTCAATCCCTTCTCAGAAGTGGCTGCAATAGATATACTTTGTTCCTATTACAATAAGGACGGACAACCATTGGAGAGTTCCCCCGAATTCATTCTGCGCAAGGCTCATAATGCATTGAAGGAGAAAACAGGCCTCTCTTTTGAAGTTATGGGTGAGCTTGAGTATTACGTTATAAGTGAAACCGAGGTGTTATTCCCTGCAGTTGACCAGAAAGGATATCATGAATCAGCTCCCTTTGCCAAGTTTGAATTCCTGCGTACCGAGGCAATGAATGCCATGGCCAAAGCAGGTTGCCTCATTAAATACGGCCACTCGGAAGTGGGTAATTTTACACAGGACGGCAAACTCTATGAGCAGAATGAAATAGAATTCACACCTACTACCTTGGAAGATGCAGCTGACCAATTGGTCATTGCAAAATGGATACTGCGCTCTGTTGCTTATAAATATGGTGTAACTGTAACTTTCTCTCCTAAGATCACCGTTGGTAAGGCCGGCAGCGGTATGCACATACATACAAGGCTGATGAAAGACAATAGGAACCAGATGCTGGCTGATGGTAAACTCAGCGATATAGCCCGCCGTGCCATTGCCGGTTATCTTGATTTGGCCCCTTCACTAACTGCTTTCGGCAATGCCAACCCTACTTCCTATTTCAGGCTTGTTCCTCATCAGGAAGCACCAACCAATATATGCTGGGGCGACAGAAACCGCAGCGTACTTGTCAGGGTACCACTCGGATGGACCGGTGAAAACAACATGATCTATAATGCCAATCCACTTGAAACTCCTGTAAAACAGGATCATTCTCAACTGCAAACCGTTGAATTCAGATGCCCTGATGGTTCTGCTGATATATACCTGTTATTGGCCGGCCTGACAGTCGCCGCCCGTCATGGACTTGAAATGAAGAACGCCCTCGAGTTGGCTGAAAAGTGGTATGTGGACGTTAATATCTTTGATGATCAACATAAAGAGCGGCTCGCTCAACTTAACCAACTTCCCGTTTCATGTTGGGAATCAGCTAATATGCTTGAAAAACAGGCTGAAGTCTATCAACAGTACGATGTCTTCCCTGAAAGTGTTATCAAGGGAGTTGCCAATCAACTGCGTAGTTTCAAGGATGAAAAGTTGCGTGAAGAAGTGCACTGCAACAAGGAGAAGATGCAGAGCCTGGTGGATAAGTATTTCCACTGCGGATAATTACTGATGATGCTCATATTTGATTATATGGAGCTCTATTAGTTAATTCTTCAGCCTTATGGTAAGAACTGACATTGTTCCTTCATGCCTGTCGGTTCATTACATATTGACATCATGAATATAAATTTCTATCATGAATCCCTGCAATTAAGCTGTATTCAACAGTCTTTGCAGGGATTTATCATTTTTTTCTGAAACTTATGAGCTTTCGTCCCAAATAGACCCTTCTTAACCAGAACGGCATCACAAGAGCGCCAATTACCAGATAGGGGTAGTAAGTGAGCAACCTCCATGAAAGTGCTACAAGTATAGTAAGATCACGGGTTGTGCCGGCTATGAACTCCCTTAAAAAAATAGGAAAGAAGAATTCAGCAATGCCACTGCCTCCAGGTGTAGGACTAACCAGCATTATTACCCACATCATCAGTTGACGCGCCAGAATAAGCATGTGGTCTCCAATGGAAACAGCCGACGTAAATCCAACTATAAGAAAATTAACGACCAGGAACCTTGCTGTCCATGAAAGCGAAGTAGCTCCTATTGCCCGCAGCCAGAAGTGATATGATTTGCTGCGGAATCCTGCCGAAGCCTCCAGTATCTGATCACCCGTATGTTGCGCCGCTTGCTCAAACCGTCTTAATAACCTGAACCTGGTGCTCCTTACGAGCAACCACTTTAAACCACCCGGATTAATAAACACTCCATAACTCAACATGAAAGTGATGAGTGCGATGAGGATATATCCGATGAGAAATATGCCCATGGTACTGAATTGGGCGCCAAACAAACTGAACACATTTCCTTCTATGGATAACCTTTCAAAACCAGCTAGGATGAATGTCAATGGTACCATAAAAATATAGAACAATTCATCAAGCAAGGCCGTCACCATAACCGTGGCTGTAGCATGACCGGTACCCAGCTTTTCTTTCGTGAGAAGGAATATTGCCACTGCTGATCCGCCTACTACCGAAGGGGTAACACTGGATGCAAACTCCCACAAGAAAATTACCTCAAACGATTGACGCCAGGTAAGCTTATTGCCGGTTAAAAGTCGTATCCGGTACATATACGATAAATCGCGTATTGCTACCATGATCACCGCAAGTCCAAAACAAAGCATAGAGCCCCACGTAATCCGTATGGAGCGTATGTCGCCATGCGATAAATCACGCGATACCATATATATTATCACCGCCAAACCTATTATTACCGGTATCATGATTCGCCTGAAGGCAAACAATTTTATTATGGCTCTGTGCTGACTCGACATGATAATTTTATATAGTCAAAGGTGTTCTATGGCTTGAACTTGTATAAATCAAAAATACGCTTAATTGTTGAATAATATTTCGGTCATTTTGGCTGTTTTTACAATTAATTTTTAAACTTTTATGCCATTATGTCTGCATTAAGACTGGAAATAAACCTTTTTAGCCAATGGCATACAAATTGAAAGAATGGATTAAAAACGAAAAAACAAACAAGTAACAAAATCAGGAGGATATACAATGAATATGATCAGATTCAACCAGCCAACTTTAGGATTAATGGACCAACTTTTCAGCAACACCATCACTGACTCGGGAAGATGCAGCTATCCGGCCAATATCTACGACAATACGAATTCATTTGTAATTGAATTATCAGCTCCGGGGTTCTCAAAAGAGGATATCCGCATTAGCCTTGAGCAGCAAACCCTTACCATTTCAGCTGAGGTAAAACAGCAGGAAGAGGTAAATGACGAGAAGTACCTTCGTAGGGAATTTTGTCAGAAGGAAATGAACAGAAGCTTTATACTGCCCAAATCGGTTGATATTGAAAAGATCAATGCCGATTATAGCAATGGCGTTCTTAAAGTAACGCTGCCGCGAAAAGAAGAGGCTGTTGTAAAGAAAGAGATTACCATACAATAATAATTCCACATATATAATGCCAGGGTGTATGCACAGGAAACTGTATGTACACCCTTTTTTGTGGGTTGCCGATTTAAAAAGAGACTACCTCCCTTTACCATTCGTGGCTTATAGAGTTTTTGCCAAGTCTGTAAAATTATGCACTGCAATTTAAAACAGATGTCTGAAGGGAAGCAGCATCCAGCCAAATACCCTCTCAATCAGTGGGCGGCGCAGGTATGATTCATAGTTGAATGGCTGGCAACCAGTCAAACTTTCCTGAAGGTGTGCATCAACCATCCCTACAATATCCTTCTGCTTACCCACCAGCATAATTTCATGCTGATAGCGGAAACTTCTATAATCAAAGTTAGCTGAACCTACGGCAAAAATCTCCTTGTCAACAAGCAGGCACTTTGCATGAAGGTTACTTGCCGTGTAAAAATGCATATCCAAACCATTGTTGTAAAAAAACTTAAGGTACTTGTCGCGTAACAGGTCAACAATCTTGACATCAGAATGCCTGGGCATGATAACCATTACCTTTACACCCCTGTTTGCAGCTTGCGCCAAGTGTTTACGAAGCTTATAACCCGGCAGGAAATAGGGAGTTTCTATTATAATTTCCTTTACTGCATCTGTAATTAGTTTCTGATAGCGCTTTTTTATCTGCTGTCTATAAATGGATGGCAGGTCTTGAACAATCTCAAATCCGTTGTAGAAAATAGTCTTTTTATACGAGAACTTGTTGAAGATATATTTATCAAACAGCTTGGAACTGTCAAGCATGGTTTTCTTGAACAACAGTGCAATCGGGCCTTCAATACGTAGTGAAATTTCACGCCAATTGACTGAATAGCCTGTAATATTGGGT
>JAEYXG010000200.1 GCA_023428585.1 Bacteroidota bacterium | reverse complement strand
TGGTATAATAAGCTTCTCCGAGCATATAACTGTCGCTACAATCTTGGTTTGACAAACAATGATGAC
The DNA here is from genome assembly GCA_023428585.1 of Bacteroidota bacterium. Classification (GTDB taxonomy): domain Bacteria; phylum Bacteroidota; class Bacteroidia; order Bacteroidales; family Lentimicrobiaceae; genus Lentimicrobium. The sequence continues at coordinate 3,563 of JAEYXG010000200.1, read as the reverse complement.
AATAACGCCTATCGTCTTATTTTCAGTGAAGCCGATGGATTACCTGGTTTGGTTATTGATTATTACAATGGGACTGCAGTAATACAGGCCCATAGTATGGGTATGTATTTGGTTAAGCAGGAGATATGCGATGCACTGGTTAAGCTATATGGCAACAAGCTGGTGGCAGTTTATGATAAAAGCAGAGAGGCCTTATCAAAATCAGGAATCCATGAAGGTGTTGATTCTTTTTTATTTGGTAATAAATCGGATGTAATCATCAGAGAAAACGGTCATAACTTTCAGATAGATTTTATAGATGGCCAAAAAACGGGATTTTTCCTTGACCAAAGAGATAACCGTGCACTTCTTGGCTATTATTCCAAAGGGATGAAAGTTCTTAATACATTCTGCTATACCGGTGGTTTTTCAATATATGCCCTTGCCGCCGGAGCAGCACATGTTACATCATTGGATGCATCAAGAAAAGCTATTGATGCGGTAAACAGGAATTTGTTACTTAATAAGGGTTACACGGGTACACATGAAAGTGTTGTGGCAGATGCCAAAGCCTGGTTGCCTACCATGGAAACAGATTATGATATTATTATCCTTGATCCACCAGCCTTTGCAAAGAGAAGATCTGATCTTCACAAAGCCATTCAGGGGTATAAATTCATTAATACTACTGCACTTTCACGAATAAAGAATGGTGGTCTTTTATTTACATTCAGTTGTTCACAGGCAATTAGCCGTGATCAATTCACCTCAATGGTTATGTCATCCGTATTGGAAGCAGGGAGAAATGCAAGAATAATACGCCATTTAGGGCATTCTGCTGATCATCCGGTGAGTATATTTCATCCGGAAGGTGAGTATTTGAAAGGATTGGTGATGTTAGTTGACTAATGCCAATAGTTTAAATTGAGTCTTCTTTATGACCTTTCTTCAGTTTATCAATACTTCTGCGATCTTTTTTTGTAGGCCGTCCTAATCCCCGATCACGTCTTTCAGCATTAAATTCCTTCATCAATTGAATGCGCTCATATTCCTCAATTGGAGTAAGGTCATCAATATATTCTGTAACTAATTTGGCAGAAACCCTATTATGCAATAAACCTTTGACTTTTATTGTGCGGTTAAGCGGGCCGATTGACAGGTTGATAATGTCACCGGGTTTGACTATGCGTGAAGGCTTCGGCGAAAAGCCTTCAATTTTTACCTTTCCTGCCTTTATAGATTCTATGGCTAGGTTACGTGTTTTATATATTCGAACACACCACAGCCATTTGTCAATCCTAACTTCATCCATTGGGAATAAAGGTCTTTAAATTCCTAACAATTTACTCTTATTTTATGTTCCAAAGCTGGTATGCGGTTATTAATAATATTCACCTGCATGAGCGAGAGTAATGCAAACGGACTACTTCTGTCTGAAGTAGATTAAGATTGACACTCCTGAGAAATTGAACTGCTCACGGAGTCTGTTTTCTATGAATCGTTTATAAGAATCAGTCACATATTGAGGCATGTTACAAAAGAATACAAAAGCAGGATAAGCAAGCTTCAACTGGGTAATGTATTTGATTTTAACATATTTACCTTTAACTGCCGGTGGTGGATTATCATTGATGATAGGCATCATGATATCCATAAGCTTATGAGTAGGAATGCTTTTACTGCGGTTTTCATGAACCTGCTTGGCAGTCTCCAGTGTTTTGTGTATCCGTTGTTTATTAATAACAGAAGTGAAGATGATTGGGATATCAGTAAATGGAGCTATGCGACTTCTGATTAATTCTTCATACTCTTTATGGGTGTTTGTTCCTTTCTCAATGAGGTCCCATTTATTAACCACAATAACTATTCCCTTGTGGTTTTTCTGTGCGAGTCCAAAGATATTCAGGTCCTGACTTTCAATTCCCTGTGTAGCATCAAGCATCAGAACGCAGATATCACAATTCTCAATAGCTCTAACTGACCTCATAACTGAATAGAATTCAATGTTATCAGTCACTTTGCCTTTTTTTCGTAGGCCGGCAGTATCCACTAAAAAGAAATCAAAGCCAAAACTATTGTAACGAGTGTAAATGGAATCTCGGGTAGTTCCGGGAACAGGAGTAACAATATTCCGTTCATCGCCTAATAGAGCATTGATCATTGACGATTTTCCAACATTAGGGCGGCCAACAAATGCTATCTTTGGCAGGTCAGGGAGAACTTCAATGGTCTTATTTTCAAATTCTTTTGTTATCTCATCGAGCAAATCGCCGGTTCCACTGCCATTGATTGCGGAGATTTCAAATATCTTATCAAAGCCCAGAGCGTAAAACTCTCCTGTTTCGGCTGATCGGTAAGCATTATCAACCTTGTTGGCAACCAGGAAGACTTTGCAGGGAGAGCGTCTTATCATATCGGCAACTTCCTCATCAAGTGGTGAAAGTCCTTCCTTTGCATCTACCATGAAGATGATTACATCAGCTTCTTCAATTGCCAATTCTGCCTGTCGGCGAATAGCTTCCTCGAAAACATCATCACTTCCAAAAACTACACCACCGGTGTCAATTACTGAAAATTCATAACCATTCCAGTCAGACAAACCGTAATGGCGATCACGTGTAACGCCTGATGTTGGATCAACAATAGCAGTACGTGCTCCGGTTAGGCGATTAAAAAGCGTAGACTTGCCAACATTTGGACGGCCTACAATAGCAACAATATTTGACATAATTTTGATCCTCCGATAAGCATAAGAACAACAAAAGCCTTGATCAACAAGGCTTCCGTTCTCTATTAGTAGCGGGGGCAGGATTCGAACCTACGACCTTTGGGTTATGAGCCCAACGAGCTACCTCTGCTCCACCCCGCAGTATGTTTTTCTTTCTGTTTGTTAATTTGAGACTGCAAAGATAATATTTTGTTCCTTTGCTGTGCAAATAATTTAATATTTTTTTAAACAATGGAACATAAGTCGGGATTTGTAAATATTATAGGCCTGCCAAATGCAGGTAAGTCTACTTTGATGAATGCTTTGGTAGGTGAAAAACTTTCTATCATAACTTCCAAAGCCCAAACAACCCGGCATAGGATCATGGGTATTGTGAATGGTGAGGACTTTCAAATAGTTTATTCTGATACCCCCGGTATAGTAAAACCTCACTATAAACTCCATGAGTCGATGATGAAATTTGTGCATTCTGCCCTGGAAGATGCTGATATATTTTTACTGGTGACTGAGAAATCTGAAGACCAGCTGCAGGATGAATACATTGAAAAGCTAAATGGATCAGGTAAGCCTGTTATTATTGTAGTCAATAAGGTTGACCTGCAGTCGCAAGATGAGGCTCTTGCCCAAGTGAAGATGTGGGAACTTAAAGTACCTACTGCAGTTGTTATTCCTGTTTCTGCATTACATAAATTTAATATTGACAAGGTATTTGACACACTTATAGAAAAACTACCTCTTTCGCCTCCCTATTATCCAAAAGATGAACTTACTGATCGCTCAATGCGATTCTTCGTATCTGAGATTATCCGGGAAAAGATCCTACTGTTCTTTCAACAGGAGATTCCATATTCTGTGG
>JAEYXG010000199.1 GCA_023428585.1 Bacteroidota bacterium | reverse complement strand
GGTATGTATCATCAGTAACCAAGTGGGTGACATTGCCGGTTGAATTATCAAAATTATAGATGCCAACTGAGAAATCGGTGTTATTTGCAGCTGCTATCTTGGTACCATCGGGTGATACTTTTAAATAGCCTTTTGATGCCTGCCCTATATTTCCTGTGATTGGAGGCCCTGTTGCACTGATAATAGGATCCGTTACCACACCATCATAGGTTATTCGATAGGCGTAAAATTCATTAGTACCCCATTTTCTTGTAATGACCCAATATGTTTGTCCATCACTATGACCAACCGCTGTGACTTTTTCACATGCCAAGGGTACCAGTGAAATGTTCTTTTCAGTAGTAACAACATCTCCAAGACCACCAGCCAGTGTCATGTCAACCTTAGTGTAGCATAGTCCATTGGCCAGGCCATTATCAGCGGCATCCACCGTAAAAATATAATATTCTGTTGCACTGCCAGGCTTGGGCACAATAATACCCGATTGGGTACTTGAGGAATGCCCATACAAACCATTGCCGTTGGGCATTTGATTATGGTCGCGATTGTATACGAAACGACCATCAGTATAGAATTCAAGTGTCCCACCGGAGGTAGAAATTGATGAGCAGCCTTCACCAGTGTCCAAAGCGCCATTCGTTAAAGGGAAAGGAGGCCCCATGCTGAAGCTAAGCCCTGCATTATCACCAAAATACCAATAATTGGCCTGCTTTTGTGCATTGACTACCAGTATAGCTGTAGTCAAGATGAGTATGAGTATTGATTTTTTCAAGTTTCTTTTTCGTTAATGAGTTAATAACATGACTCTTAGTAACAAAAATAATAATTAATGAATGCGTTTCAACCTAACGCTTAAATTTATTTTATTATGTATGGGATGTAATTACAGATATGCATAAACCCACCAAAGTTATTTAAATGTTATTTTACAATTGCCAATTTAATGTGCTGCCCTTTGTTAAGATTTGCATTTATTAAATTACTCTCTTTCCCATTCTTTAAAACAGCCTTAACAGTAGTCAGGGCAATAGATCCTTCATCAGCAGCAAATATAGAAACGGTCAATTTTTGCATATCCCGGTCTATGAGGAACTTTATGGTTTTTACCTGATTTGTCAATTCAAAATCTTGAAGTATAACTTTGTCATTCTCCATTATGGTAACCTTATCGCCGTCCTGAAACCGATCATCAACAAGTTCCAATATTACAAAATCAGCATTTAACTTAATTTCCGTTTCCGAATTTGCTTGAAGGTCATATACCTTACGTACCCATTTGGTGGTGTCAGGTGCCGATTCAAGTACCCTTTTCACACTGTCAGCTATGGGTGCTTTCTGAACTGCCTTTACAACCTTGGTACTCAGTTCTTTAATATCCTTCTCAGTCATTAATACTGCAGTTCCGGAGTCACAGGCAACTTTAGGATTACGACAATAAGAATCAAATTCACCAGTATAAATATACTTTCCTGATTTCTTATGGAATTTACCCTTTACTCTCATTAAGCAGAATTCATCAATAGGTGTCCTTGATTTGGTGCTGATGATTTCTACCTCCTCAAAAACCATGGTTCGTTTTTTCTGGTTAAAAACACCGATTATTTTAGCTTTTGTTTCTTCACTTCCATTCAAATCACTGATAGAATACCCGGTAATATTATTCTTCTTATCCAGTTGATAGTTAATCTGATACTTCATGTATGATGATTTACCAACCGCGATAACACCTGACAAAACAGTTTGCTGAGCAATGGTATAGTTAATGGAGCCAAGAAAAAAAACCAACAGATAGACGAAATACTTGAAATTATTCATTAATTTTAATCCCTCAAGAATTTATGTTAAACTTAACTCCAATAAAATTATGAAAATTATTACACCAAAACTGACAATTGCATTTCTTCTTGTCTTTTTTATGTTCGGCATGGTAAATGTAGCAGATGCTGCGTTTGCCGGTAAAAAAGATCAGGCTAAAAATGAAGTAGTTGCCAACAGCAACAGTGAAGTGGCAGTATTAGCACCTGCAACTGAGGCAACCAATCCGGTATCAGATACCGACACCCTGTTGTTGGTTATCATTGCTCTATTCATTCCACCTTTAGCTGTATACCTATTATACAGGGAATTTGGAACACCATTCTGGGTAAATCTGATTCTTACTCTTCTATTCTTCCTACCAGGTCTAATCCATGCTCTTTATCATATCCTGAAATAAGCTTACCACATTAAAAATATTGGATTTTCTTGGTTTTTTTTCTAAATCCAAGTAACAAATATCAATAAGAAAAGACACCTGCAGGTTAATTCATGCAGGTGTCTTTTTTGTATCAATGCCGTTTGATGTCAATTCGTTTTACCCATCTTAGTGAATCAGGTATCTTTAATTCTGAATGGCAATCAAACCAATGTATTAGATGCTTATAACTATATAATCAGAGATTAACCCTTTACCTGAGAGAAATCGGCAGGGTTGTGCTTGTGGCGGAACAATACCGCAAACAGTAGGGTAACTACCAGGGCATAACCCGCGAATGCAAACCAAATTCCCGGCCAATCCTTGGAACCATCCTCCAACAAATAGTATTTGTCAATGATAATTCCACTAAGGAAGCTTCCAAAAAATGCACCAAAACCATTGGTCATCATCATGAACAATCCCTGCGCACTGGCCCTTATACTAGGATTACTCTGCGTTTCCACATAGAGGGACCCTGAAATATTGAAGAAATCAAAGGCCATACCATAAATAATGCATGAAAGAATAATCATCCACAGACCATCAGCCGGATTACCAAGACCAAACAATCCAAACCGAAGTACCCATGCCACCATGCTGAACAACATAACATTTTTAATTCCAAATCTTTTCAGGAAGAAAGGTATAGTAAGGATAAACAAGGTTTCTGACATCTGTGATATCGACATAATAATTGCCGGATATTTGACAGCTATAAGATTCTGATATGCGGGTATATTCTTAAAATCATGGAGGAATGTATCTCCATACATGTTAGTTAACTGCAATGCAGCACCAAGCAACATGGCAAATATGAAGAACACGGCCATTTTATAATTCTTGAAGAGTGCGAATGCATTGAGCCCTAAGGCAGTAACAAATGACTTTTTCCCTAAAGTAACCGGAGCCGGCGGGCAATCAGGGAGGGTAAATGCATAAATGCCTAAAAACAGTGATGCTCCCGATGCAATATAAAATTGAAGTGCAGATGTTTCAATGTGCAGCAGGCTTACCGTCCACATTGCAACTATAAATCCAATCGTTCCCCAAACACGAATTGGCGGATAAACAGTGACTATGTCGAGGTCATTCTTCTTAAGTGAACTATAGGCCACTGTTATTGAGAGGGCGATGGTAGGCATATAAAACATCATATTTATAAGCATAATCCAAAAGAAAAGAATTGGATCATTTATCTGGGGAAGGAAGAAAAGCATCACAGCTCCTGCCAAATGAAATATCCCATAAAGTTTTTGGGCACTCATCCACCTGTCGGCAATTATGCCGGCAATGGCAGGCATGAAAAGTGATGATATCCCCATAGTTGAGAAGATAGCACCAAATTCAGCTCCCGACCATTGTTTATGCTGGAACCAGTATGCCCCTATAGTTATAAGCCAAGAACCCCAGATGAAGAACTGGAAGAAATTCATTACAGTAAGCCTCAGTTTAATTCCCATATTTACTATGTTTAAATGGTTGTTGGATTGCGATGTAAAGGTAAAAATATCTTAAAACTCAACACTACTGAAAAGTGTAGATTTTTCAATGTATTCAAAACTTTTAACTGATTCATTGAATCAACAATCTGGTAGGATAAAACCTTTAATAAGGATTAGGATATAACTATACTCCATCAATCAACAACCTGAACATTCCTCTACTTCTGCATCCATTTGCTGTTAAAGCCTAACTTTTTAAGCCCGTTTTGAACATCGGGTATTCCCATGAATAGTTCCCACAATAAACCTGTTCGGTAATTTTCAATCATCACAACTATTGGTCCCTGATCAATGGCCAAATGACTTTTTGCATACCAATTGTGTGTTTCACTGAAACCATCGGCAAATCCATAGTCACTCCAGATTTTATCACCCAACTGATAATAAAAGTGCCTGATGGCTCTCATGGAATATTCAGGAGTGAACGCTATTGATGAAATGGCTGCTGTTGGCTGTATCACCCCGAGGTCAACTTCGGGGCAATGGGCAACATATCCCTTATAACTATCACCCGCAGTTAGGCCCCAGCAATCAGCACCATATCCTGCATATTTATGTGGGTTTTCAATACAATGTGCCCTATTTATAAGAGTGTGGTTTCGCGCCTGTTCAAAATAATTTATGCCAATAGAGTCAAACAATTCATTCGGGTCTATGCCCATAAAAGTGTATTGCTCAAAGAAAAGGGGGCCTCCTTTATCATAATTGCCTAAAGGCAAATGAATTCCATAATATTCTTTCCCGTTGCGGAAGCCGGCACTTCCGGTCCAAGAGCCATCATAAACCTCCTTTGAAATGGAATGAAAAGGAGAGGAAGCTGCCATAATATAGGTGATCAGACATTCATTGTAACCCCAAATCGGGAAATTCATATCAAAACCATTATTGGGGCTCCAATGCCAATAAAGCAAGTTCTTTCCATTGGTATGCCAGTTCCAGTTGGCAACATTCCACATTTTAGTGATTCGATTTCGAAGGTAGGTTTCAATGGGAGCATCACGGTTAAAATACTCCCGGGCGCATAGAAATCCCATAAGCAGGTATGATGTCTCTACCAGGTCAGCTCCATCATCCAGTCGATCGAATTTTATTGTTTTCCCGGTTCTGCCATTCATGAAATGCGGGTATATGCCATGAAAGCAGTCGGCATTTGCCAGAAAGTCAGCAATCTTTATAAGCCTGCGCACTGCAGTATCCCTACTGATCCACCCCCTCTCTACGGCAACTATGGTGCCCATTATACCAAAGCCCGTTCCACCTATAGCACATGCATCGGGTCCAAAATGTGTTTTGCTGAAGTTGGGTTCATCCCATGCCTCATTGATATAATCCCAGTAATGCTCCGCCAATACCGTATCACTTCTTTCCAATGCCAGTCCACTTACCGGATGAGCATTATGCCAGAAATATCTGAAAGTTTGCCGCTGAACAATATCCAACAAGCAGGAATCCGACAGATTTTGAATTATCCCAACAGTCGGTATTGTATTGGATTCTGTATTTGAATTCCCCTTATTTGACTGGGCAATAATAAGGTCGCTGGCTAAAAGAAACACAAATGCAATTGTAAAATGACTTTTCATTGTCTACAATTTTAGGTAATGATGTAATTCACGGCAGGAAATGCAATCACTTGATCAAAAATAATGAATTATTGCCGGTTGATTTCATTAAGTTTGCGAGTGGAATTTCATTTTATAATTCTAATAACATTTTTTAAATGTCGACAGCTAGGTTTTTATTGGCAGATCTGCTAAAAGGAATAGCAGTGTTGCTGATGATACAAGTGCACCTAACAGAACTCTTTGCAACACAAGAGTTTTATCAAAGCCTCCCAGGGAAAGTGTCACTTTTATTGGGAGGAGTGCCGGCTGCACCAATGTTCATGGTAGTGATGGGTTTCTTTATAGGTTATATGAACCTTAATAGCCGCAAGTTACTATTACGAGGTCTAAAATTGATTGGCTGGGGCTTTCTTCTGAATATAGGGCTCAATTTACATTTGTTTTATAGAATTTTCCTTGGCGTATTTAAGATGAATCCCTTGCCATATTTATTTGGCGTAGACATTCTATTTCTAGCTGGAATAGCAATAATAATCATTGCATTGGGAATGAAATTACTACGTGGATATACATTACCCTTATTGATCGTAGCTTTTCTTATCCCCTTATCAAGTGACATTCTTCCGATTTACAGGGATAATTCTGAGATATGCAAATATTTAATGGCATTTATTCACAGCAGCAGCTGGTGGTCATATTTCCCCATTTTACCTTGGCTTGGCTACCCTATTTTGGGCACAGCTGCAGGCATTTTGTATAAAAAGCACCCACACAAAACCAATGCTTTATTCAATAAACCATACCTGCTTTTGATAACTTCAACAATTACCTTATTGCTCTGGAACTATGGTTTCAGAATTTCAACTGAGCTACCGTTATATTATCATCATGGACTTCTGTTCTTTATTTGGGCTGTATCACTTTTAGTTACAGTTGTATTTGGAATTTATTCGCTCATCAGAGTACTCTCAAGGGATAACATATTGGTGAGATACTTAAGTTGGATTGGGAAGAATGTGACAGCCTTCTATGTTTTCCAATGGCTATTGATAGGTAATCTGGCTACTTCACTTTTTAAAACACAGCCCCCATCAAGCCTTATCTTCTGGTTTACCGGCATAACACTCCTTTCATCAATACTTGTATGGCTATGGAACAAGAGACCCCTGATAATTGGATTTTTTAAAGACTTCAACTCTGAATAAGCACATTATTGTCCTACCATTTATAGACTTTTGCTAATTTTAGGTTTCCAAACATTATACACATGCTTAAAGCCCTAAATATAATTTGCCTTTCGATTCTGGTTTCAACTACAATACATTCACAAACAGTTACACTGCGGACTCCCATAGCAAGAGATGGCTGGGAGTTGACTTTCGCAGATGAATTTAATGGCTCAGAGCTCGATAAAGAGAAGTGGATAACATGGTTTCCTTATACCAATGATGGTAGTGACCAATGCTCATTTTGCAGAACACATGGTGATGAAGGACAAGTATTCTTGGACAGAAATGTAGTTATTACCGGCGGGATGCTTAACATAGTGGCTAAGCGTGAATCAGCCACATGGTTTGATCTGCAGCGTGATTTTACATCAGGAATAATCCATTCAAGGGCTCCATTTGGCCATGGAAGATATGATATTAGATGCAAATTCCCTCCGGGACAAGGATTTTGGCCTGCCTTATGGACATTTGGCCAAATTTCAGCTGAAGTTGATATAATGGAAGGTGGAATGCAGAATCCCAGGCGGTATCATACAACTGTTCACAACTGGCTTCTCAAGAAAATGGTTCACAAGAGGAATAATGTAAAAACTGATATAACTGCTGATTTCCATGTATATAGTATGGAGTGGGATACAAATTATATCAAGTTCTACTTTGATGATCAAGAGGTATGGACATTATGCAAATATGCAAACCGGAGAGGCAAGAACCCTCGAAAATGTGAAACCGGAAAGCGAAAACGAACCATCCAACCGGTGTTTCCCCCCGATAATGAAAAGCTTTATTTAATTGTTGGAATGGGTGTTGGAAACCAAAATACCCCATTTACCAAATCACCCGATTTGGAAACCAGGTTTCCCGCATTGATGGAAGTGGATTATATTCGGATTTACCAAAGGAAGAATAATTAGCAGGATATTGAAATAGTGGCTGTGAGAGATAATTTTACACAATCATTCTATTATTTGATTCTTAATCAGCTATAGTAGCATACAAATGTTCTTGGTTAATAAAAGGACAAAGCCAATTGTAATGGCAATGTCCTTCTTTACATGTAATTATTTATTGTCCTCTCTGATCAAAATTAAACATCCACTGAACTCCAAATTTGTCGCGACAACTTCCATAGTAAGCACCCCAAAACATATCCTGCAATTCTTGTTCTACTTTTCCTCCTGCAGAGAGTGCCTTGAACAGGTTTTTTGTCTGTTCTTTTGAATCTGTTTCAAGGTTAATATACACATTATTGCCTGCGTTCACTTTAAATCCCATTGATTCGGGTGCATCAGATCCCATTAGAACGAATCCTCCCAATATAGGCAATGCCACATGCATTACAAGGTCCCTGTCAGCTTCCGGCAATGGAGGCATATCGTCTGAAGGTGGAACATCCTTAAATCGCATAATTCCTTCTCCTAGAAACTCCGTTCCAAAGATTGATTTGTAAAAATTGAATGCTTCTGCCGTATTATGCGTAAAATTGAGATAAACGCTTACTTTAGCCATAATTTTAGTTTTTTGAGTTTATAACTTATTGTTCACATATTGATTTCAATTTGTTTAAGGCTTTGGGCCAGGTTTCAAGAAAGTATGACCTGTATTCCATTAAACCACCCAGTTCAACCTCAAGCAAAGTTTTTCCACCTTGATCGGTAAATCTGTACTCTTCCGTAGCTCCAGCCCATTTATTGACTTCATCACCGGTAAGAATTTCCTTACCGTTCTGATATAGGCCTTGATGTTCTATAGTAACTTTCTTCCCGGGAATGTTCGTTTTAATCCAGCTCACCATACCGCTTTCCATTCCATCTTTATCCGTACCAATAAACAGCATCTTTGATTCTTGTTCCCATGATCCAATAAAATGGGATGTTGGATCAAATTCTGCTGTCCATTCAGTATAATCCTTCTTGTCGAGCATCGTTTTATATACCTTGTCGACAGAAGCATCAATGGTTATCTGAAAATAAAGATTCTCTTCTCCACGGTATGATTCAACATACAATTTGAAATTGTCCAATATTGACTTCCAGCCTGATTCCTGTATCTCGGGCGAGTTCAGATCTTCTGCTTCAAAAGATTCAAACACTACCGTTGATATCCCTTTGGGAATGAATCTGATCTCAACCCGTCGTCCATCGTCCATAGTATAATATATCTCCTTCGGATACACTACCTTATCATATTTTCCGGTAAAGTCGAAGCCACTGCTTCCGTCTTTGGCTTCCATTCTCGATAAAAACGTTCCACCTTCTCTCAAATCATTTTCGGCTCTTGTTGTATGCCAATCGCTGGTAGCATTGTTCCATTGAACAATATGTTCAGGATTCGACCACATTTCCCATACCTTCTCCGGGCTTGCATGAACTACTGTTTCTATATTTATGATTTTTCTCTTGGCAGTTTCCATATTTGTAAATTTAGAATTTATTAATGAATGACATGAACAGTGTAATTGAAATATATCTCAAATCTATTATAGGCCATTCATAATCAGTATATTGACAAACAATGACAATCGTTAAAGGAAATTAACGACATTAAACCAAAAAAAGTTCATCAGCTTCATGAGTTAACTTTCAGGAGGTTAATTATCACATTGCTTATTGCAGTGTTTATACTAATGATTAAAATATGGAACCATCACCCAATTAAGTACTATTTTTGTGCACTGATGCAATACGTATGCGATTCATGACACCATTTCCAAATATCTCAAAGGGAGCAAGGCTTATGCTCTTAATAAGTTTGATGATATTAGGCGCCATATTATCTGTTGGCATAGCTTACCTGCTATTCATTTTTTTTGAGGGAGTAGGGTCATTGAACTCGCCTGATCTGATGACCAATATCCAATTTGTGCGAATTATGCAGATAGTGAATCAGATAGGTATTTTTATTGTTCCGCCGGTTCTATTTGCCTTATTTACTGAGATTAGGCCTGTACAGGCTCTTGGCTTCAATAAGATACATTATCATCATCTGTTTATTTCAGTTATGATTATAATAACAATGAGCCCGCTTGTGGGTCAGTTAATGCAATGGAATGAAGCAATGAGCTTGCCTGAAGGTTTAAAGAACCTTGAGGATTGGATGAGGGATAAGGAAAATACCGCTGGTGAACTCGTTGAGTGGATGTTGTCATATACTGATACATGGTCTTTGGGTATCAATATTTTCATGATTGTTCTATTACCGGCATTAGGTGAAGAGCTGCTGTTCAGAGCTGTCCTGATACCTTTCCTGAAAACTATTTTCAAGAACATCCATGTGGCAGTATGGTTATCTGCTATAATCTTCAGTGCATTTCATTTTCAGTTTTTTGGATTCCTGCCGCGTATGTTCTTAGGTGTTGTATTTGGGTATTTATTTGTTTGGAGTGGGACAATTTGGTTGCCTATTCTGGCACATTTTATTAATAATGGAACGGTAGTAGTGATTTCATGGTTGAATGCCAGGAATATAATCACCCAATCACCTGAAGGGTTTGGAAACGTTGAGTCACCCTTTCTGCTTATCACCTCAGTTATTTGTACTGCCTTTTTTGCATATTGGTTATACCAATCCCGCAGGATTGACACCCTCAGGAGCTGACTACTTATCGTCAAAAAATAATACTTTTGCTTTTTAATTATTGTGTATGGAAAATGTTGTCAATATCTATAATACGCTGAGTCGTAAAAAAGAGATATTCAAGCCGTTAAATCCACCTTTCGTAGGGTTATATGTATGCGGACCAACAGTATATGGCGATGCGCATCTGGGGCATGCTCGGCCAGCCGTTACCTTTGATCTTGTATTCCGCTATCTTCAGTACTTGGGTTATAAGGTTCGTTATGTTAGGAACATAACTGATGTTGGCCATCTGGAAAATGATGCTGATGAAGGAGAAGACAAGATTGGGAAAAAAGCAAAGCTGGATAAGCTTGAACCTATGGAGGTTGTTCATTACTATACCCAACGGTATCATCGTGATATGGATGCATTGAATGTTTTGAGCCCTAGCATTGAGCCGCATGCATCTGGTCATATTATTGAACAGATTCAGCTGATCAGTCAGATTCTGGATAATGGTTTTGGCTATGTTAAAAATGGCTCTGTATATTTTGATGTTGCAAAGTATAATAGCGAATATAATTACGGAAAGCTATCAGGACGGGTGATTGAAGATCTTATTTCAAATACCCGCAGCCTGGAAGGACAGGATGAAAAGGAAAATGCCATTGATTTTGCCTTGTGGAAGAAAGCACAGCCTGAGCACATAATGCGTTGGCCTTCTCCATGGAGTGATGGTTTTCCGGGATGGCATCTTGAATGTTCGGCCATGAGTGCACGATATCTGGGTAATAATTTTGATATCCATGGAGGTGGTATGGATCTGATGTTCCCCCATCATGAATCAGAAATAGCTCAAAGTGTTGCTGCCCATAAAACAGATCCCGTTAATTATTGGATGCATAACAATATGATTACTATCAATGGTCAGAAGATGGGCAAATCATTGGGTAATTTCATTACCCTTGGTCAACTGTTTTCCGGTGATCATGCGGCGCTTGAAAAAGCTTACTCACCAATGACAATAAGGTTTTTCATCCTTCAGGCTCATTATAGAAGTACGCTGGATTTCTCAAATGAAGCCTTGCAGGCAGCTGAAAAAGGGCTCGATCGACTGATGAAAGCCTATATGCTCATTGATTCACTCAAGGCTAGTGAAGCATCTGATTCAGATATTCAGGCAATACAGAAAAATTGTCATGACGCAATGAACGATGACTTCAACAGTCCTATTGTTATTGCCAACTTATTTGAAGGTGTCAGGATTATTAATTCTGTTCATAATAATCTTGAAAAACTGACCGCCGAAGATATAAAACTGCTCAAGCATATCTTTGATACCTTCGCTATTCAAGTACTTGGTCTGAAAGAAGAGAATGAAGTTCAGGAATCAAATCAAAAGCTGGATGGCTTGATGAATCTCATACTCGATCTGCGAAAGAATGCCAGAGCAAGCAAGGATTTTAGTACATCTGACAAGATAAGGGACGAACTCTCAAATCTCGGTATTACTATCAAGGATACTCGCGATGGTTCTACATGGGAAATTGAAAAGTAAATGTGACCATATATTGACAAAACAAAAAATATAATTATAACACAATCATTCAATCAACCATCGTATGAGAGCAATAGTTAAAAGTCTAATCCCATTTGTGTTTTTAATTACCATAATGGGTTGCAATTCAAAAAAAACAAACATGGAACAAGAATTCAGGGATTTTATATCAAAGTTTGAATCAACTGTTATTCCTCTTCAGGTAGAAGCATATACCGCTTATTGGAATGCTTCAATTTCAGGCAAAAATGAAGATTATGCACTTGCTGAAAAATTCCAGGTAAAGCTCAATAATCACTTCACCAATAAAGAAGACTTTGAGCTGTTGAAGAAATTCAAAAATGAAGGCAACATCCAGGACTCCCTATTGCAAAGGCAATTAGATGTTCTTTACAATACTTACCTGGGCAATCAGGTTGATTCTTCCTTATTGGCCAAGAAGGTCAAAATGGAAATAGAAGTTGAAAAGAAGTATTCAAATTTCAGAGCAGTGATTGATGGAAAATCACTTTCTGATAATGAAATTGAGGCTATACTTAAAACATCAACCAACAGCAAGGAACTGCAAGCCGCCTGGGAAGCCCATAAGCAAATTGGTACAGTGGTTTCAAATGATGTAATTGAACTGGTCAAATTAAGAAACACTATTGCTAAACAACTCGGATTTGATAATTATCATTCCATGAGCCTGGAACTCGGTGAACAAAACCCCAAAGAAATAAGTGCCTTGTTTGATGAACTTGACAATCTAACCAGAGATTCCTTCACTGAACTAAAAGATGAAATAGATACATACCTCGCTACCAGACTCAATATCCCCAAAGAACAATTAATGCCCTGGCACTATCAGAATCGATTCTTCCAGGAAGCTCCTGCCATATACAGTATTGACCTTGATCAATACTATGCCAACCAGAACATAGAAAAACTTACCAGTGATTACTATTCATCCATTGGAATGGATGTTGCTGATATCATGAACAACAGTGATCTCTATGAAAAACCAGGTAAGAACCAGCATGCCTATTGTATTGATATTGACAATGCAGGTGATGTTAGAGTACTCACTAACATTAAGCCAAATTACAGTTGGATGGGTACCATGATGCACGAATTCGGACACGCCGTGTATGATAAGTATATTGATAAATCTCTTCCCTTCGCCTTGCGTAATCCGGCTCACACCTTCACCACTGAATCCATTGCAATGATTTTCGGACGAATGGCTTCAAATCCGCAGTGGATGTATGATATGAAGGTTATTTCACAGGAAGAACGAGATAAAATAGCTCCAGAAGCCTTTAAGGTCCT
The DNA here is from genome assembly GCA_023428585.1 of Bacteroidota bacterium. Lineage (GTDB taxonomy): Bacteria > Bacteroidota > Bacteroidia > Bacteroidales > Lentimicrobiaceae > Lentimicrobium. Next base: position 8,953 of record JAEYXG010000199.1, on the reverse strand, counting down.
TCGACTTGAACAACTTACCTTCAGCCGCTGGGCGCAAGTTATGTACCGCTTTGAAAAAGCCATGTACGAGAACCCTGATCAAGATTTGAACTTGCTCTGGTGGAACATTGTTGAAAAATACCAGATGATAAAGAAGCCTGAGGGTAGAAATGCTCCCGACTGGGCCAGCAAGATCCATATTGCTACTTTCCCATGCTATTATCATAATTATCTTCTTGGTGAATTACTGGCTTCTCAGCTAAATCACCATATTACTTCCCAGATACTGAATTCAACTGATTTCATGAACCAGAGTTTCTATGGTAATAAGGAAGTAGGCAAGTATTTTATTGACAACGTATTTGCCCCCGGCAGCCGCTATAAATGGAATGATATGATTGAGCAGGCAACAGGCAAGAAACTTACTGCACAGTTTTATGCTGAACAGTTTCTTAGTAATTAAATCAGTGCTTTCTTCCTGCTGTAGGTAAATGATGCTTAACACCGGGAATCATTTCATAATTTATTCTATAAGAAAGGGATAGGTGCTTAACCTGTCCCTTTTTACAATTTGTATGTTCAAAATCGTACATTATATCTTTACCTGATTAGTATATTATTTGTTGCCCACATAAAAAAAATCGGGATCATTATTTTTCAAATACCAGTGAAAACCCCGGTTTTCATGTCATGTGAGAATATACTAAGTGTCGCACGATAAATACTTGTACGGTAGGGAACTGTTTTGGCATGAATTTTTATATAGGTAAAAAGTATACTTGTTATTTACTACCTATTGTTAACTTAAAAATTAAGCATCATGCGCACAAAACTATTCCTGCCGATTATCGTTGCCACATTATTGTTCAGCTCATGTGAAAGTGAATGGGTTGAAATTGTGAAGGGCTCAGGCCCTGTTGTTAGTGAAGATAGAAACACATCATCATTTGATGAAGTCACCTTGTCAATACCCGCAGATGTATATATCTACCAGGGGATTGATGAAGGTATTACCATAGAAGCCCAGGACAATGTACTTGATGTTATCAGAACTGAAGTTAAAAGCAATGAACTCAATATTAGGTTTGAAAACAGGGTTGTTGTCAAGAGATATGATCCTATCAAAGTCTATATCACCACCAATGATTTAAGTGAAATTCAAATTTCCGGTTCCGGCAACGTTTATAATGAAACTCCAATCGTTACCAATGAACTTAGAATAAGAATTTCAGGGTCAGGTAATGTTGACCTGCAAGATATTGACACCCCCTCATTGGATGCAAGAATCTCAGGAAGCGGGAAGGTATACCTGGCCGGCATTTGTGCTGATCAGTACCTTCAAATTTCAGGATCAGGCAATGTACATGCTTATAACCTTTTAAGCGAAACAGCTGATGTAAATATCAGTGGTTCCGGTAAAACTGAACTGACAGTTGCTCATTATATGAACGTTCAAATAAGCGGAAGCGGAAATGTATATTATAAGGGACATCCTGATATTGATAGCAGGATTTCCGGATCAGGTGGTATCTATTCTGTGCAATAACCTTTAATACTCGATCATACTATCGTTAATCAACCAGGGTGGAATTAGCTGTAATTGATGGATTTCTTTCATCCTGGTTAACTATCGGCATCAAACAGACAGGAATGATGCAGTGCAAATCCGGGCTCTTAAAGGGCCCGGATTTTTCATTTTACTAATTGGCAATCGGTAACTTTTCTATAGTTATGGCAAATTTTCCTCTTGCCATTATCTCCGGTACCAATCCTTCAGGAGTAATGAAAACCTGACCCGGTTCCACCCTATCAATTGTACCTGTTAATGTAATACCGGGTGTCAGTTTGTATGATTTAAGCTTATTGTTTACCGTTGATCGGATCATAATCATTTCTTTACTTATACTCCATTTCAACTGATCGGCTATTAGCCGTCTGAATCCATCCTGATATAACCAGGAAGCCGATTTTATAAGGAAATTCTTGGTAGACAACTCATAGTCAAAATCTTTGATCACTAGCGTGGAATCAATGGGATTATACACCGGTTTTCCTATAAAGTATATGGCACCTTTAAAACTTCCTGATAATAGTGTCTCTGCCACAAGATTCCCTCCACTGCCGTAAATTCTGAGATCTTCAACCACAACTTTTCTTTTCCCTTGTTCAAATGATTTTCCTTTCAAATAGGATAGTGCAACTTTGTTGATTTCCGTATATGGCATTGATACATTGGCATTCAATGTTGTAACTTCTACAGGCATCTCACCTATCAAAAGATCAGGCAATGGTTTGGATGCACCAGGATTGGAGGGTACCTCTCCCAATGACAAATTAATTGTTCCATTCAAACCGGCTTGATGTTTTATCATTCCATTATTCGCGGTAAGAGTAGATGAAACAATTTTTTGAGGATCAATTTTCAACCAAACATTATATTCATCGTTGATTTTCAGTGGTTTATTAATCATATCCCATGCATTCCTGGCATAGGGCTTCAAATCCAGATAATCTTTAATACTTGCATCAATGGTAGATCCCATCTTTTTTAATCCTGCCTGCATTATCAGGTCTGCCACAAACTTCACTGAAATATCCATTCCTCCTACTTTGATGGTAGGGGTCGACAGCCATTCATATCCATCGGAAGTGGTTTTTGTAGTAACTGACCAATCTGAATTTAAAGTAAGGGCAGTATTGAATTTCAATGCCAATGATGCATTTAGTTCTCTATAATCAGCAATGGCAATGCCAAATTTCTGAATATTAAAACCGGCCTTGATCCATGTCTTCAATGGAACTCTGTACTTTAGTACATTCCCATTCATGTTAAGTTGTATATCACCCTGTTTCCATGCTTTTACCATCACATTGTCGCCGCCATTATTCTCTAGGCTGTTGTCTTCGTATATCAACCCGGTAAAACTCCTGTTCAGTTCATTTTGTATGTCAATTATCCGGGTTTGGGTGGTAAAGCTCACCACAGAATTCCTAGAGCTGAACACTTGGTTATCATATGCTTCCAACGGCTTTTCAACTTGTACACTCTTGCATGATACAAGTACTGAAAGAGCAGTAATGGTTAGAAGGAACTTGCATGTGTACTTCATTGTAAAAATAATTTTGTAAATCAAAATCCTCAGAATTGTATGCAAAGGTAGGGTTGTTTGACTAGATAGTAGAATCATAAAAAGGAGTATGAGCACCTGATTTGGGCCTCACAATTTTAATTCTTGGATGCTTTTTAATATAGCTCTTGATAATGATGCGCGTATCCCGGTTATCATCAAATTGTTTAATACAACCATCCAAACTCTCAAGATCAGCAGAGAATGAATCAACATAGCCAAATCCCAAATATCTGCCTCCGGCTATTTTCACAACAGAATACTCATCAGCTGAGCGTCCATTCTCGATGATATAAAAATCCTGATCTTTAAAATCAATTTCCTTGATGGCTGACTTAGCCCTGTGATTATAGCTTTCAGGAGGCTCTACGCCACGACATGCGCCCATGCATTTCTTTATTGAAAAATGGAAACATGCGCCCGTTGATTCATAGAGACCACATAGTTTCTGGCAAAGATCATATTTGTCAACCAATGAATAGAGAAAACTCCGGGCATTGTTCAGTGATGTGAATGAAGCAATAGGCTGATGACCATTTAGCTGATGACCCGCATAGAAACAAATATAACCATCATCATTGATATAAGTGAAAACACTATAGCCGAATCGTGTCCTACGTTGAGCCCTGTTGTAGGGGGGATTGTGCTTTTTGATCTCATCTGATTCCAGCAGTAGAGCCAGTAATTCGCTACCCGTTACTTCAAATGTCACGGAGGCTATGCGATTCCGCATCTCAATGGCTTTAGAAGTGTCTTGATTACGGAAGTGCTGCTGTATGCGTTCGTACATATTCAAACTCTTACCTACATATATAATATGGCCGCTCTCATCATGCAAATAATATACACCGGTTTCTTCAGGAACATCCTTAATTATTTCAGGAATCTCCTGAATTTGACCACTGATCTGATCGGCATCAGTTGCAATCAATCGCTTTAACAGATATGCTGTGGCAAGCGCATCACCTGCAGCTCTATGTCGGTTGTTGATTGGAATGCCTATAGCACTGCATAGATTGCCTAAGCTATAGGAATCGTATCCCGGCAGTATTTTACGACTCATTTTAACGGTGCACAGCGTTGGTCGCTTATAATTATAACCAAGACTCTTGAATTCCTGCCGAATGAAATTATAATCGAAGGCAACATTATGTCCCACAAACACGGCACCTTCAGTCATTTCAACAATTACACGTGCAATCTCAAAGAACCTTGGTGCATCAGCAACCATATCATCGGTAATACCGGTTAGTTTGGTGATCATGTATGGAATAGGCCGTTCAGGATTGATGAGCGTTGCAAATTCCTTTACAATATGTTCACCGTTGAACAAGTAAATGGCTATTTCAGTTAACCGGGCATTCTGATAACTGCCTCCGGTTGTTTCAACGTCAACAACAGCAAACAACGACATAGATTACCTTGATTTCAGGTATTTTTTCCAGTGAATTACAAGGGGTGAATTTACTTAATAAAATAATAAGAGCCCGTTGTAACGGGCTCTTATTATTAATTAAAAAAGTTAAATCGCATAACCGGTAGCAAATTATTGAATTTCAATCTGCTTTGCCGGTTTAATCTTCGCTTCATCCCGCTTTGGTATCAAAATAGAAAGTACACCATTGCTGTGTGAAGCAGTTATATTCTCCGGATCAACTGTTTGTGGTAAACGGAATGATCTTTTAAATGAAGAATAACTGAATTCACGGCGCATATATTGCTCCTTCCCATCCTCTGATTTTGTCTCCTTTTCTGAGGTTATGGTCAATAAATTATTATCGAGATTGATAATGAAATCGCTCTTGTCCAGCCCGGGAGCAGCAACTTCAATTCTATAATCATCCTTGCCTTCAATAATATTTACAGAAGGCATGTTGATACCCGTTTGGAATTCAAACAGATTCGGCAGATAATCATTCCCAAAAAATTCATCTGCAATACTCGGGAAGAATTTTCTTTCTTTTCTAATGATTGGTAACATGGCTTTGTCCTCCTATATTTTAAGTTGTTCGTTTGAAAACTACTTTTCAAAAGTTGTGCCACCCGGAAAAACAGGTAAATAATCTAATAAATTATGCCATATTGTCTGATTATCAGCCGTTTGACCAGTCCAACAAATGACATTTTGTCGGCTTGATTGCAGCAGGTTCTGACTTCATTTCAAGCTTTATTATACAACTATATTTATAACTACATGAAATTTGTGCACCTCCATATTTCCTCATATGCACCTATTCAGTGACAAATGTCAATATACTAATAGGGGTGCTGATAAAAATGAAACCAATGGTAAAATAAATACTGAATAGGGAAGAAACAACAGGGTTTAATTTGGTATAAATTAGCTACAACTCCAGTGCAACTCCAGTACAAGTGTTGTTCAACTCCAGTCATATGGTCATTTTACACGAGCTGTACTGGAGTTGCACTGGACCTGCACTGGAGTTGATCTAAATGAATCCCAAATCATACCAAGTTCAAACTACTTAACCCGTCAAATGAAGACTATATAATAAATAATTATCAGGAAATACTTACTTCATAGGGTATCTGATTATTATAATTGCAATAATCACACAAGAAGGTGCATGTGCATGAATTAGCCTGTAAAAAATTATGACACATTCAAAGACCTATAGTGCAGAAGGAACATCATTACCCCAAGATTGAACCAAATTCGGTTTAGCTATAAAGAAACCTAACACCAAAAGGATAATGATAGGATCCTTATACGCAAGAACTACTTGCTAAAAAATTAAATTATCAGTTGGTTGTAAGATCAAACCAACTTGAGATTCATTTTAATTCTGGAAGTAAGGATATCAATAGCCACATGGTTGGCACCTCCCTGAGGGACAATGATATCAGCGTATCGCTTTGTAGGTTCAATGAATTGCAGATGCATGGGTTTAACAAATGTTTCATAGTGTTCCAACACTTGGTTAAGTGAACGACCGCGTTCTTGAATGTCACGTTGAATAATACGCATTAAACGATCATCTGCATCAGCATCAACAAATATCTTTATATCCATTCTTTCGCGCAGGCGAGGATTTGAGAGGATTAGAATTCCCTCAACAATAATCACTTCACGGGGAAAAACAGGAATAGTTTCAGCAGCTCTTGCACAAGTGAGATAGCTATAGATAGGCATACCAATTTCATGTCCACCAATGAGCATATCAAGATGTTTGATCAACAGGTTAAACTCAATGGAAGATGGATGATCGAAGTTAATCAAAGCGCGTTCTTCTGGTGAGCGGTGGCCATTATCCTTATAATAAGCATCCTGAGGAATAACAGTAACTGAATCTTTGGGCAATTGCTTCATTATTTGTTTAACGACGGTTGATTTGCCACATCCTGAGCCGCCGGCGATACCTATTATAAGCATACTTGATATAAATTAAAGACCGGTGAACTGGATAGCCCACCGGTCTCAAAATTACGAAATAATCTTATTATGACAAGAATCCGAGCAAGATACCGGCAGCCACAGCGCTACCAATAACACCTGCAACATTTGGGCCCATGGCATGCATAAGCAAATGGTTGGTTTTATCATACTCCAAACCAACAACCTGTGATACCCGGGCACTATCAGGAACAGCTGATACACCGGAGTTGCCAATGAGTGGATTGATCTTATTTCCCTCTTTAAGGAATAAATTGATAAACTTTACGAATAAGACCCCTGCTGTAGTGGCAATAACAAACGATGCTGCACCAATGGCAAATATACCAACGGATTTAGCTGTAAGAAAGGTGGTGGCTTGAGTGGATGCACCGACGGTTAAACCAATCAGGATTGTTACAATATCAATCAAAGGACCTTTGGCAGTATCTGCCAACCGCTTTGTAACGGTGCTTTCCTTCAAGAGGTTACCAAAGAAAAGCATACCAAGCAGAGGTAAGCCTGAGGGAACTATGAATGTTGTAAGAAGCAAACCAATTATAGGGAAGAGTATTTTCTCAAGTTTGGAAACACTACGGGGTGGCCTCATACGGATAACTCGTTCTTTATTAGTAGTAAGAAGACGCATTACCGGAGGTTGTATAACAGGAACCAAAGCCATATATGAATAAGCTGAAACAGCAATGGCACCCATTAAATCAGGTGCTAATTTTGATGACAGGAAAATTGCAGTTGGTCCATCAGCACCACCAATAATTCCGATAGCTCCTGCTTCAGCAGGTGAGAATCCCAGTAGCAGCGAAAGTGCATATGCACCAAATATTCCGAACTGGGCAGCGGCACCAATTAGCATTAGTTTTGGATTTGATATTAATGCGGAAAAGTCAGTCATTGCACCAATACCCAGGAATATCAATGGAGGATAAACACCCTTTAATACTCCAAAATAGAGGTAATTAAGTACGCTTCCAGATTCATAAATACCTATCTGAAGCCCGGGATAAAACGCAATATTCCCTACCAGTATACCGAAACCTATTGGTACCAGCAACATTGGTTCATATTCTTTTGCAATGGCAAGATAAATGAATATTAATCCGATACAAATCATGATAATATGACCAGAAGTCATATTGGCGAAAGCTGTATAGGTGAAGAATTGGTTTAAATGATCACCAACAAACGAAATGAAACTTGAATTTTCCATGCACTATTCTCCTATAACAATAAGAACATCACCCTCCATAACAGAATCACCTTTACCTACCTTAAGGTAAACCCGCCCTTCTTTGTCGGCATTAATATTGTTTTCCATCTTCATTGCCTCAAGGGTTATTAATTTCTGCCCCACTTTAACCAAATCGCCATCCTTAACATGGATATCAAGAACAACTCCTGGTAGGGGTGATTTGACATTTCCGGTTCCCTTGGGGGCTGAAGGACTGGCAGTCTTGGCTGTACTTGGAGTGGAATCAGTGGATGGAATACTCACAGAACGAACCAGTTTAGGGGTTTTTACTGCCTGAAGACTTCTATCGACTTCAACCTTATAATGGGTTCCGTTAACATCAATCTCAGCAATATTATCTTCTATATTCTGGATGTCAACATCGTAAACATTTCCATTTATGGTTAACTTGAATTTTTTCATTCTTTCTCTATCTTTTACAGTTATAACAGGCCAAACGGGCCTGGTTCAATTAATTAACGGGGTGGTCTGTTTAATCCATATATTTTTGAACTCCATGGGGAGTATGTTCTGGCAACTTTCTTTATTGTCAGTACAGCTTCTTCATGATCATGATATTGTGATATATACAAATTAAGTGCTATGGCAATTGCAGCACCTACTTCACCCGGAATATCCTCTTCTTCAGCAGTAATCATAGCCGTTTCCTTCACCGGTTTTTTGAAAAGAGTTTTCAAATTAAGAGCATATATCTTCTTGGTATTTTTAAAGACTAAATAGAGTAATAACAGGGCTGTAAACACAACCGACATGGCAATCATTGCCATTCCAATACCGGTAGGATCCATCTTGACAAACTCCTCACCGGCTGTTACAATTTCACCGGTAAAGTTATTGGCTTTGGGTGTAGTTTTATCAAGCACTGCCCAATCTTCCGACCCATCCAGTTTCCTTCCATATGATATGTTTGATTGTTGTGGAGGATAGGTGATCTCATCGAGTAATGTTCTTCCATTCACGTCATAGATGGCCAGGTAATTTGTGTCCTCCAGGCTGAAATTCAAATGTAGGATTCCTCTGGTAGGATGGTTATCGGCAAAGAAAACCAGATAGTTTCTTGAAGGAATATTTGTAACCGGATCACCTTTTGCTATACGGTATTTTGTAGGATTTTTTGGATCATTGGTCAGGTACATGCCTGCCATATTCACGCTATTATATGCTGAATTGAAAATCTCAATC